>DNMS01000170.1:0-3002 GCA_003488105.1 Rhodospirillaceae bacterium | reverse complement strand
CGCGGTCTTGCGTTTTGCGAGTAACAACATGGGGCCGACATTGATTATGCCAAGCGCCGTGCCGACAAAGCCAATCGCCAACACCCAAAATTGGTGCTCGATGACAAATTGGCACATGAGAACCCCCTAACTATTTTCGAAAGTCGATTTCGCCTTGTCGATGAAAGTGATCTCCACGTCATAGGCTTCGGCAAGCCGTTGGATTTTTTCGTAGCTGGGGCCCAATTTGCCGACGGCCCTTTCCATGTCGGATATGTCTGATTGCGGAATCCCGCTCCGTTCCGAAGCCTCCGACTGTGTCATGCCGCGGCTGGCTCGCATGGCCCGTATCAATTCGGCGGCCTTGACCGCACCGCTGGTCACCGTGCTGCGGGATGAAAATTCGTCACCGACATTCTGTTCGACCTGGCGCAGGAACGCCGAGCCGGAAACGCTGAATTTCTCCAGGTTTTTCAGTCGCCCCGGTTTGCTTATCGGCGCCAGCGTCTCGTCGCCGATAACAACCGGCTCATACCGCGTTTCCTTGAGGGAATGCGCCGTGTCTTTCGTGGCGGAGGGGTGGGCGTCGGACGGTTTCGTGACGGGGGGATCGGACATTTTCTTTGGCGCCATCGGAGTTCCAAATTCTAGATTTCAAGCAAGGGCATCGAGTCTTGGCTTGCTGACGGTTTCCCACAGCGTCTTCTTCTGGTCGGCGAATGGGATGCCGGAAACGAATCCAAAATGCAGCGCCAATACGATGAGATCGTTGCTGTCCGCGACAGTGTCCAATGTGATCGTGAAAATCGCATAAGGGACGCTAGTGGTCCAATACACCGGAATATTGCCCTGATAGACCCAGGTTGGGTGGGTTCTGGCGACGTAAGCGTCAAGGTCACCTTCCGCGACCCGCCACAGGTAGTTTTCCAGTCGAACGCAGTCATCAAGCCTTTTGGAGTCCGTAATGCCGCCGGGTTTGGCATAATCATTGATCAACTCGATAAATTCGGTTGTCGCGTCTCCCAACGTCGGATGGGAAAAGTACCGGACAAGCATTATGCTATATTCCCTATAATATAGTCAATATCCTATAAAATCAAAAAAGAAGGCCCATCGTGGAAAAATGCACGTTTTCGATGGTAGTGGGCCCGTGCCGAAAGTCACAAACAAAATTTAGCCGGTACATTGAAACGCATGCGAAAGCTTTGCCGCGCAGAATGCCGATATTGGCAGGCGGCGGGGTGAAGTGACATCGTTTCCAGGCGGCCCCAAAGAAAATAGGGGGCCTGCCGCCGAAACGACAGAGCCCCCAAGGTTGGCGCGTAAAACCGGTTAACGCCGGTCTTCCGATTGGTCGTGATGTCTCCGAAAGACAGGGCAGGGCGGGGCCGTGCGGTCCCGCCCGCCGTCTGTCTTAGGAGGAATAATACATCATGAATTCAACCGGATGCGGCGTGTGTTCGAAGTTGTAGATCTCTTCCCATTTGAGATCCATGTAGCCGTCGATGGCGTCGTCGGTGAAGACGTCGCCCTTCTTGAGGAAGTCGCGGTCGGCGTCCAGCGCCTGGACGGCATCGCGCAGCGAGCCGCAGACAGTGGGCACGCCCGCCAGTTCTTCGGCCGGCAGATCGTAGAGGTCCTTGTCCATTGGGTCGCCCGGATGGATCTTGTTCTGGATGCCGTCGAGGCCGGCCATCATCATGGCCGTGAACGCCAGGTACGGGTTGGCCGTGGCGTCCGGGAAGCGGATTTCGCAACGCTTGCCCTTGGGGCTGCCCGAATACGGAATGCGGCAGGAGGCCGAACGGTTGCGGGCCGAATAGGCCAGCAGCACCGGGGCTTCGAAGCCGGGGATCAGGCGCTTGTAGGAGTTGGTCGACGGGTTGGTGAAGGCGTTGAGGGCCTTCGCATGCTTGATGATGCCGCCGATGTAGTACAGGCAGGTTTCCGACAGGTCGGCATAGCCCGAACCGGCGAAGGTCGGCTTGCCGTCCTTCCAGATGGACTGGTGGGTGTGCATGCCGGTGCCGTTGTCGCCGGCCACGGGCTTCGGCATGAAGGTCGCCGATTTGCCGTAGGTATGAGCGACCATATGGGTGCAGTACTTGTAGATCTGCACGTTGTCGGCGGCGCGCACCAGGGTCGAGAAGGCCATGCCCAGTTCGTGCTGGGACGCGGCGACTTCGTGGTGATGCTTGTCCATGGTCAGGCCCATTTCCTGCATCACGCTGACCATTTCGCCGCGCAGGTCGTGGCACGAGTCAACCGGCGGAACCGGGAAGTAGCCGCCCTTGACGCCCGGGCGGTGGCCCAGGTTGCCTTCGTCGAACAGGGTGCCCGAGACATAGGGACCTTCTTCGGACGTGAACTCGTAGAAGCACTTGTTCATGTCGACGGCATAGCGCACGTCGTCGAACACGAAGAATTCAGGCTCGGCGCCGAAATAGGCCGTGTCGCCGATGCCGGTGGTGCCCAAATAGGCTTCGCCGCGCTTGGCGATGGAGCGCGGATCGCGCTCGTAGCCCTGGCCGGTGACCGGGTCGA
Source organism: Rhodospirillaceae bacterium (assembly GCA_003488105.1). The sequence goes on along the minus strand of DNMS01000170.1, from coordinate 479 downwards.
GAACGTCGCAATACAGGATCACGCAGGGCTGGGCCGAGAACGGGTCCATGACCGCCGTGGACGCGTCGGGGATCAGCGCCATGTCGGATTCGTTGATCGCCTTCCAACCGGCGATCGACGAGCCGTCGAACATGATGCCATCTTCGAATTCAGCCTCGGTGACGAAATCCGACACCATGGTGAGGTGCTGCCATTTCCCGCGGGAGTCCGTGAAGCGAAGGTCAACGAAAGGAATTTCGTTGTCCGTCACGTATTTAACGAATTCCGCCGGTGTTTTCAGATCCAAGCTCATACTTGCTTCCTTTTCTTGACTAGGTGTCGAGACGATATTTTGAACGCGCTTTGGTAAATGCCTCCCTGGCGCGCCGACGCGGTGGCCGGCGGGAACCGGACGGCTAGATCGCTTCCGATCCGCGTTCGCCCGTGCGCACGCGGATCGCTTCTTCAACGGGAATGATGAAGATCTTGCCGTCGCCGAT
>DNMS01000430.1:6274-6484 GCA_003488105.1 Rhodospirillaceae bacterium | reverse complement strand
CATGATCAGGTCGAGCTTGCCGGGGGCGCCCTCCAGGATCTCGACCAGGTCGCGGTACATGTAATGGGTGTCGAGGCCGTTGATGCGCATGGACACGGTCTTGCCCGACCAGTCCAGATCGTTCAGGGCGGCGATGATGTTCTTGCGCGCAGGCGCCTTGTCGTCCGGGGCGACGGCATCTTCCAGGTCCAGGAACACCACGTCGGCGTT
>DNMS01000430.1:2903-6033 GCA_003488105.1 Rhodospirillaceae bacterium | reverse complement strand
CGGTTCAGGCGCGCCGGTGCCTGTTCGACGATATGAAAGCTCATCTAAATCTCCTGCGTCCGAAAATGGCGGCGCCCCTCTTGCTTTTTGGGAGAAGTTCGGTGCCGCCGTTTATGAATTGTTATTTCGCGGGTGCAACATAGCCAGCGCCCCAATCGCCCGCAAGGGCAAATCAGCCGTAAATGGAAGGCTTACCGCAATGCGGAAAAATACAACCGTGCCTCTGTGGACTATTCGGCGGCGACGCGGGGCACCGATGCCGCCGCCCCCTTCAGCAGGCAGGCAAGGGTGTCCTTATCGGCGATGATCTCGCCAAGCGTGCCGATCGAAGCGTCGATGGCCTGCGCGAAGGCATCCGCTCCGCCAACCGCGTCCAGCACCTGGGGTGAAATGAATTTCAACATCAGCGCCGAAGTCCCCGGCGGGATGCCAGCGAAATGTACGGTCAGAATGCCGTAATCGCGCAGCAACAGCATGGCGAGGGCCGCCGTCGCTTCGTAAGGCACGCAGGGTGCTTCGTTGACGCCGCTGCGCGCCATGGCCATTTCCAGGATATCCTCGGCCTTCAGTTGAGCCGTCACAGGGGTCACATGCACCCGGTCGGCGCCGAGTTTCGCCACCACGGCGTCGCGCACGGTCATGGTGCAGGCGACAAGGTCCCGGACCTTGTCGTCGCTGTAGTGCTTCAGAGACCGCACGACCTGCGGGAACAGCATGGCGCGGGCCTCGATCCCCATTTCATAGGCGCGGGCGCGCATGGCCGCGATGACGGACGCCTCGCCGCCGATCAAACCCAGGCGCGGGCCCAGGGTGCCGTACTTGTCCAGGCCCGTGCAGGCGACCGTCACGGGCAGTTCCAGGGTGCGCGGCTGGCCGAAACAGGCCGGGCCGACGCGCGCTCCCCCGGCATCATCGACGATCACCGGAATGCCGCGGCCATGGGCGATGTCCACGGCCCGGCGCAGATTGGCCTCGTCCAGGATCTGATAACTGACCGCGAGGCGCGTCAGGAACAGCGCCCCCGGCTTGGGATCGGCCTTCAGCGCCGCTTCCACATCACGGATGTCCGTCAAATCCGTGAAGGTCGCCCGCGCGTGCTTGACCGCGCGCTGCACCGCCGGGTGGCTGTAGGTCGGGGAATACCCGATGACGTGCGATCCCTCGGGCACGACCACGTCGGCGGCAACCAGCAAACCGGCGGTCAGCCGGTTGGTCATCATGATGTCGTGGCGGTCGCCGTCGCCGCCGAACATCTTCAGTCCCAAGTCACGAAATTCGTCGGTCAGCAGCGCCGCCGCCAACTCATCGTCGAGCAGGCGTTCCTCCCCCGGTTCCACGGACATGCAGCGTTCCAGACCCGAAGCGTTGACCGTGTCCTCGCCCTTGGCCTCGCGCGCCCGGATATGCTCCCAGGCGGCGCGCAGCTTGGCCAGATCGTCGGCGGTCGAGGATAGGATATCGCCGCGCGCATAGGCGAGGCCCGGCGCGAAATCGTTGCCGAAGCGGTCTTTGGTCATATCGAGGCTCCGTGGATCGGGCGGCGTCGGCACTCGACACCTCACGATCCCATGGTGTACCTCACTTCGAAATCGAATTGGAGGAAGAAACGATGGCCGACGCCAAATCCCAGCGACCGACCGTTCTTGTCACCCGCAAACTGCCGGACGCGGTACACGCGCGGCTGTCGCGAGACTATGACGCGCGCCTGAACCCGGCGGACATGCTCTATACGAAAGACGCCCTGATCGCGGCGGCCCAAGACGTGGACGCCATCATGCCCTGCCACACGGAACACTTCACGGAAGAGGTCTTCGCCAAGCTGCCCGAACGGGTGAAGATCATTGCCAACTTTTCCGTCGGCTACGACCATGTCGATGTCGAGGCGGCGAAGAAACACGGCGTTATCGTCACCAACACGCCCGAGGTTCTGTCCGACGCCACGGCAGAGACGACCATCCTGCTGATGCTCGGCGCCGCGCGCCGCGCCAGCGAGGGCGAACGGCTGGTGCGTTCCGGCGGTTGGAAAGACTGGTCACCCGCCTTCATGGTCGGCCTGGGTGTCACCGGCAAGCGGCTGGGCATTCTCGGCATGGGCCGGGTCGGCCAGACGGTCGCCGATCTGGCGCGCGCCTTCCGTATGAAAATTCATTACCACAACCGCTCCCGACTCAGCCCGGACAAGGAAAAGGGCGCTGTCTGGCACGACAGCCTGGACGCCATGCTGCCGCATTGCGATTTTCTCTCGCTCCACTGCAACGTGACGGCGGAGACCCGTGGCATCATGAACGCCGAACGCTTCGCCCTGCTGCCGGATGGGGCCATCCTGGTCAACGCCGCCCGGGGGGCGGTGATCGACGACGACGCGCTGATCGACGCCCTGAAATCGGGTAAGCTGTTCGCGGCGGGAATCGATGCCTACAACAACGAACCCAACGTCGATAAGCGGCTGATCGCGCTCGACAACACGTTCCTGCTGCCGCACATCGGCAGCGCCAACCGGGAAACCCGTGACGCCATGGGATTCCGCGCCCTCGATAATCTCGACGCCTATTTCGCGGGTGGCACCCCCGGCGACCGGGTCGCCTGAGACACTGTAATCAGCGCGCTATTCCGTATCGTGAAAAACCCCCCGCCCCCCGCAATCGCGGCGACGGCGGTTGGGCCAGCCTCCCTGAATCACGATTTCCCGCCGCGCGCAGCCCCAAATCTCGACCCACACACCCTGTGACACCCCCTCTACGAATCCGTGTCGCGTCGTCCGCAGGAAAAGTCCTACAGGGAAAAAGCCTTGCCTTCGCGTTGCGTATTGGGAAGATTCCCGACAGGATATAACGGTTCCCCGCCATTAATGGTACGGGAGCGGTTGTAACCGGGCCCGGGGGATTGCAAAAAAAATCAACACGACGACTTGGGCTGTTCATTAAACGCGCGAACATCGCGCAAACTATACCCATCGGCGGATGGTGGTTGTCCGCTGATTATTAATTGGGAGGAAACACATGACGACCACGAAAGTGAACCGGCGTAAGTTCCTTAAAGGCGGCGCCGTTGCTGCCGGAGCGACTGCTGCTACTCTTGCCATGCCGAACATCGCGACGGCGGCCCCCACGGTTCTGAAAATTCAGGCCGC
>DNMS01000430.1:321-2753 GCA_003488105.1 Rhodospirillaceae bacterium | reverse complement strand
GCGATGGCCGGCAAGGGCCTGAAGCTCGATCTGCTGTCCGTCAACTCGGTCGTGAAGACCAGCCAGATGCAGGACGCCGTCCATCGTGGCGTCCTCGACGGCGCCCATTACGTGCCGGCCTACTGGTATTCGAAGTCGAAAGCGGCATCCCTGTTCGGCACTGGCCCCTGCTTCGGCTGGTCGGCGCAGGAAATGCTCGGCTGGATCCACTACGGCGGTGGCAAGGCCCTGTTCGAGGAACTGATGTCCGGCCTCGGTCTGAACCTGGTCAGCTTCTTCAACAGCCCGATGCCCGCCCAGCCCTTCGGTTGGTTCAAGGAGGAAATGAAAGACGCCTCCCAGATGAAGGGCCTCAAGTACCGCACCGTCGGCCTCGCAGCCAACGTCTTGCAGGAAATGGGCATGTCGGTTGTTCAGTTGCCGGGCGGCGAAATTCAGCCCGCCATGAAGAGCGGCCTGATCGACGCGGCCGAGTTCAACAACCCGACCTCGGACAAAGACTTCGGGATGCAGGACGTTTCCAAGCACTACCATCTGGCCAGCTTCCACCAGTCGCAGGAATGCTTCGAAATCACCTTCAACAAGAAGAAGTTCGATTCCCTGTCGAAGGAACTCCAGGCGATCCTGGAATATGCGTCGGAAGCGGAAAACTCCAACTTCTACTGGAACAACACGCTCCGTTACGCCGACGACCTGATCGCGCTGAAGGAAAAGCACGGCGTCAATGTCTACCGGACGCCCGAATCCATCATGTCCGAACAGTTGAAGGCCTGGGATGTGATCGTGAAGCAGATCTCCGACGAAGATCCGTTCTTCGCCAAGGTGGTTGCCTCGCAGAAGACCTACGCCAAGAAGGTCATGGGCTATCTGTTGCTGAACCAGCCCGATTACGAGTTGGCCTACAAGCATCACTTCGGTTGATCTGATCCTTTCATCTGGGATCAATCCGGAAAAGTAGGTATTGAGGGGCAGCCTTAACCGGCTGTCCCTCACATATCTGAGACATCAAGGGCGGGAAACCAAGCCGTGATAAAAACTATCCATGCCATTGAAGAATTGAGCATCTGGATCGGACGCACCTTCGGTTGGTGTATCCTGATCCTCACCCTGTCGGTCGCTTATGAGGTTTTCGTCCGTTATGTCCTGAATGCCCCAACCGTCTGGGCCTTCGACATGATGGTTCAGATGTACGGCGCCCTGTTCCTGATGGCCGGGCCTTATGCCCTTGCCCAGGACACCCATGTGCGGGCGGACGTGGTCTATCGCCTGCTTTCGGTCCGCTGGCAGGCCCGCATCGATTTGATTTTGTACTTTTGCTTCTTTTTCCCGGGCATGCTGGCCCTGGCCTGGTACGGCGCGGAAATCGCTGCCGATTCATGGCGTTACAAGGAAGTCAGCTGGAACAGCCCGGCCCGCATCCAAATCTATTTCTTCAAGACCCTGATCCCGCTGGCCGCCGGACTGTTCATCATTCAGGGCATCGCCGAATGCATGCGCTGTTATCTTGCGATCAAGTCGGGCCGTTGGCTGCCGCGTCTCAAGGACGCCCAGGAAACCGAAGACATCTTGCTGCAACAGCAGGCCGCCGCTGCCGCCAAGGCACAAGCCTGATTCACATAATTACACACCGACGTATTGGTGAGACGGAGCACGTTATAGAATGACGAACCCCGAAGTAGCGATTTTGATGTTGTCGCTTTTCATTGTGATGGTCCTGCTCGGATTTCCGGTGGCCTTCACCTTGCTCGCCATGGGCGTCGGTTTTGGCTATTTCGCCTATTACGAAGCCGGCAGCATCACGACCTTCGCCGACATCTTTAACAACAAGATCTTCTACCTTTTGAACCAGAACACCTACTCGGTGATGGAGAACGACACGCTGGTCGCCATTCCGCTGTTCCTGTTCATGGGCTACGTGGTCGAACGCGCCAACATCGTCAACAAACTATTCTACGCGCTGCAGATGGCGGCGCGGAACCTGCCGGGCTCCATGGCCATCGCCGCCCTGATTACCTGCGCCGTGTTCTCGACGGCCAGCGGGATCGTCGGCGCCGTCGTGACCCTGATGGGATTGCTGGCGTTTCCGGCCATGGCCAAGGCAAATTATGACAAGAGCTTCGCATCCGGCGTGATCTGCGCCGGCGGCACGCTGGGGATTTTGATCCCGCCGTCAATCATGCTGATCGTCTATGCGGCGATCGCCGAACTGTCGCCGCTGCGACTTTATGCCGCCGCGATTTTCCCCGGCTTCCTGCTCGCGGGATCCTACATTCTCTACGTCATCATCCGCGTGATGATCAATCCGTCCATCGCGCCGAAACCGCGGGCCGAAGACGTGCCGCCCCGGCATATCGTTTATTGGCAGCTTTTGACGTCCTTCGTGCCGCTGACGGCGCTGATCCTGCTGGTTCTCGGCTCGATCCTGGGCGGTC
>DNMS01000430.1:0-176 GCA_003488105.1 Rhodospirillaceae bacterium | reverse complement strand
GGCTCGATCCTGGGCGGTCTGGCGACGCCGGCGGAAGCCGCCGCCATGGGGGCCTTCGGCGGCATCGTCCTGGCCGGCATGTATCGCTCCCTGACGTGGCAGATGCTCAAGGAATCCGTCTATCTGACCGCCAAGGCGACGGCCATGGTCTGCTGGCTGTTCGTCGGGTCCTGGAC
>DNMS01000421.1:1956-4058 GCA_003488105.1 Rhodospirillaceae bacterium | reverse complement strand
AATCTCGTCCCGATGGGTGGCCAGGACCCGGACCGTGCCCGCGCCGACAGTGCCGAGCCCGGCAATGCCTACGCGCAACGGTGCCGTCATCCGCCGAGGGCCCGCCTGCCGGAGTCCAGATTATCCAGATTACCGGCGCGGTAACGCTGCATGAAGGACTTGATCGCGCGCAACGCCTGGCGCGTCCGGTGCACGTTTTCCACCACCGCGATGCGCACGAAGCCGTCGCCATGTTCACCGAAGCCGACGCCGGGTGCCACCGCGACCTGGGCCTCGGACAGCAGAAGCTTGGAAAACTCGAGAGAGCCCAGATGGGCCATGTCCTCGGGGATCGGCGCCCAGGCGAACATGGTCGCCGGGGGGGCAGGCACGTCCCAACCGGCGGACGCCAGCCCGGAAATCAGTACGTCGCGGCGTTCCTTGTAGACCGCGCGCATCTCGTCGACGCAGTCCTGCGGCCCGTTCAGCGCGGCGGCGGCGGCCACCTGGATCGGCGTGAAGGCACCGTAATCCAGATAGGATTTGACCCGTGCCAGGGCGGAAATCAGCTCCCGGTTGCCGGCCGCGAAGCCGATGCGCCAGCCGGGCATGGAATAGGTCTTGCTCATCGACGTGAATTCGACGGCGATGTCCCAGGCCTTTTGAACCTGCAGGATCGACGGCGGCGGATTGTTGTCGAAATAGACTTCCGAATAGGCCAGATCCGACAGGATGTAGATTTCATGGAAGCGGCAGAAATCCACGACCTGCTCGTAGAACGCCAGGGTGCAAAGCTCCGCCGTCGGATTGTTCGGATAATTGAGGACAATCGCCGTCGGCTTGGGCACGCTGTGCTGCACGGCGCGCTCCAGGGCGCGGAAGAAGTCTTCGTCGGCCTTGACCGGAATGTTGCGCACGGCGGCGCCATTGATGATGAAGCCGAACTGATGGATCGGATAACTCGGGTTCGGCACCAGGATCACGTCGCCGGGGCTGGTGATGGCCGCCGACAGGTTGGCGAGGCCTTCCTTGGACCCCAGGGTCACGATGGCTTCGTGTTCCGGATCGACGGTGACGTTGAAGCGGCGCTCGTAATAGGCCGACAACGCCTTGCGCAGGCCGGGAATGCCGCGCGAATTGGAATAACGGTGGGTCTTCGGATCCTGCGCCGCCTCGACCATCTTGTCGACGATGTGCTGCGGCGTCGGCAGGTCCGGATTGCCCATGCCGAAATCGATAATGTCCTCGCCGTTGGCGCGGGCGCGCGCCTTCATGGCGTTCACTTCCGCGAACACATAGGGCGGGAGGCGGCGGATACGGTGGAATTCCTGTTTCATCGTGGCTTCATCATGTGCCAGAGCGGGGACGGATACAACAGCCATGCCGGGCGCGAACGCGCGCTCTGCGGCGCGTTCCGGCCCCGGACCGGCGGCAATCCTTTAGCGGCAAAAGCCTCAACGCGTCAAAAAGATTTCCGCGCGCCGGTTCCCGGCCTCGCCGTTCGGCATGATTTCCTGGTACAGCGGCTGCGTATCGGACAACGCCGCCGTCGCGACCGTGCGGCGATTCGCGCCGCGCCGGATCAGTTCCTTGGCCACCATCTTGGCCCGTTCGGCAGACATTTTGTAGTTCACCAGACGGTGCTTTTCCGGGCTCAGGTTGCGCGTCCGCGAGGACGAATGGCCGACCACATGCAAGGTGCCCCCCCGCTCCTTCTGCAAGGCCACGACCTGGGCGAGGATCTGACGGTCGCGCACCGACAACCGGGAAGAGCCGTTCGGGAACACGATGGTCGCGACCCGGGTCGCCCCCGGCGGCAGCGGCTGCGACTGGGGAGTGCCCGCCACGGAAGCCCCTTCCATGACAGTGGCCGGAAGCTCGGTCATCCCCGGCTCGATGACGCCGTCACCGGAAATCACCATCGTTTCACCGACGCCCACGCCGGACGGCATACCGGTCGGACGCACAAACTTGGGTTCTTCCCCGGCGGCGGCGAGAATTTCAGCCAACCGCTTCTGCATGCGGTTCTGGAACCCGGAGAATTCGGCTTCCTGTTCAGCCTGGGTCGGGATCGTGAATTGCGGCACGCCTGGCACCGTGGTCGCCACCTGCTCCTCGCCGGC
>DNMS01000421.1:1524-1755 GCA_003488105.1 Rhodospirillaceae bacterium | reverse complement strand
CTGCTCCTCGCCGGCGGGCGGGGTCAGGGTTTCCTTGGGCTGGGTCAGCTTGGGTCCCTCGGCCATGGCCTTGGGCGTTTCGGATGCCGCCGGCTTTTCAGCCATCGGCGTCGGGGCGGGCGGCGCCTCGGGGGCGGCGGCCGGGCGCACCGGATCGGCGGCGGCGCTTTGGTCCTGGCGGGTGATGGCGGGGGCGTAACGCGGGCGGTCCGGGTCGGCGGCAAGGCCCAG
>DNMS01000421.1:0-1208 GCA_003488105.1 Rhodospirillaceae bacterium | reverse complement strand
ACCTGCTGCTCGCGCTGACGGCGCGCCTCTTCCTCGGGATCACCCGCGGATTTGTCGCCGGAGAACAGATCAACCGTGCTTTTGTACCATTCGGCCGGATTGACGGCGTCGGGCACCGACGAACAGCCGGTCAAGAGGACCGCCAAGACGGCAGCCATCGGCATGGACCGCAACAGGCCTCGATGCAGACTCGCTCGAAACTGAATAACGTCCTCCTTGATCACGCCCATGTGCCGCAATACTCCCTTCCCTTAATTCAGCCCCCGAACGCTGATGATACGTTCTTTCAGGGGGCTCCCCACCTTGAATTTCCTAATATGCCGGTTTACAACCCCGCCAACCGGCGGAGACGGCAGATACCGTCCGAACCCAGGATTCTCGTCGCCAGAGATGTCGTTTGCACAACAACGATTTCACGCCACCCCGGCTTCTTCGCAATCCGGTACCATATTTTGCCTCAATCGCCTAGTCGGAGCAAAGGACGCAGCACCCAATGAGTAAGAAGCCCAGCGGCCCGACACCAGCAGAGAATACACCCGAGTCCGCAAACCCCTACATTGAGATCGCAGAACGTAGCCAGCGCCTCATCAACGACTGGCTGACCCGGCATGGCAATGAAATTCAGGCGCCGGACGTCGACCCCCTGAACGTCGGCGAGGCCTTCCTCGAAATGACCCGCCACATGATGACCAACCCCCAGAAAATGATGGAATCGGGGTTGTCCCTTTGGCAGGGCTATATGGAGTTGTGGCAATCTGCGGCCCGGCGCTTGATGGGAGCGGAGGCCGAACCCGTGGCCGAACCGGCACGCGACGATCGGCGCTTCCGCGACGAGGCCTGGACCGAAAATCAGGTCTTCGACTTCATCAAGCAGTCCTACCTGCTGACCGCGAAGTGGCTGGAATCGACGGTTCACGACGTCGAAGGGCTGGACCGCAAGACCCAGCACAAAGTCGATTTCTACACGAAGCAGTTCGTCAACGCCCTGTCACCGACCAATTTCCTGATGACCAATCCGGAAGCCCTGCGCGCGACGGTCGAAAGCAAGGGCGAAAATCTCGTCAACGGACTTAACAATCTTTTGGAAGACTTGGAACGCGGCGACGGCAAGCTGGCGATCCGCATGACCGACATGGAGGCGTTCGAGATCGGCAAGAACGTCGCCACCGCCAAGGGCAAGGTCGTCTACCGCAACGACCTGATCGAAC
>DNMS01000164.1 GCA_003488105.1 Rhodospirillaceae bacterium | reverse complement strand
CCGCGCCCGGCCACGCCCGCTGCGAAACCCGCCACATCGGCCGATGCTTCCTTGGATGCCTTGGAAAAGGAATTCGGCACACCGGCACCCAAGAACGATCCGCTTGCCGACGAACTGGGCCTGGACACCAAGCCTGCCGCCGATCCCCTCGCCGCAGAACTGGGTATCGGCACGCCCGACGCCGACCCCTTGGCCGCAGAGCTTGGCCTGGGCGGCGCGGGCAGCCCGCCCGCCGGTGATCCCCTCGCCGCCGAACTGGGCATCGGCGCCCCGCCTGAGGGGGATCAGAAAACGGCGGAGGCCGGCGATCCTCTGTCCCAGGCGCTCGGTGACCTGTCCAGCCTGCTCGACAGCGACAAACCGTCCACCAATCCTCTCGACGCCGAACCGCCGGTGGCGACGTCACAGGAAATCCTGGCCGCCCTCCCCCCGGGGTCGGAGGTCCGCCTGGATGTCGAAGGCCGCCCGGTGCTGCCCGCCGCCTGGACCTTGCCCGTGGTGTTGCCCGGCCAAGCCCCGCCCGTGCAGGACTTGGCCAGCGCCTATGTGACGCCGGCCAGCTTCCGCGCCGGGTTCGACAAGTCCGCGCAGGACGCCGCCCAGTTGGGACCGCTGCCCTCGGGCGCCAACGCCGCCAGCGCCTGGCCCGTGACCAAGGTCCAGATGGCCGACGGCGCCGTCATCGACCCGCCCGCCACCGCCGCCCTGGCCGATGGCTCATCCCCGCAAGCGGCGCTCGACAGCCGGGGCCGGGCGCTTGACGGGGTCACGCTGTCGGTCGGCGCCGGCACCAGCCTGTACAACACCTTCGTCCCCGAGAACGCGCGCGGCGGCGAAGGCTTGGCACCGGAATGCATCGAAAAGACCGGCGGTCGCACCCAGTTCTGTATCAAGGAACTGCAATGGCCGGCATTCCTGGAACCCAAGTTCCTGGTCTCGACGATCCTCTATACGGGCACCGGGTCCGTCGTGCGTTTCGACGACGGGGCGCCGACCCGCATCCATACCGTGTTCAATGCCGAGGGCTTCGGCGAAATCGCCGACTGGCTGGTCCGCCGCTTCGGGCCGCCGACGGCGACCGTGACCCGCTCGGTCGCCCCCTTCGGACAGGCGCGGCGTGACAACCCGACCATGATTTGGCGGGCCGTCGACAAGGTGACGCAGAAGACCGTATCCCTGGAAATCCGTCATTTCGACGATACCCGCGACGGATTTCCCGACATCCGCAACGGCGTGATGATGCTGTACCGCGAAGGCACGCCGGGGATTTTCCCACAAGTGTCCGTTCACGAACTGATGCGCCTGAAGCGCACCGGCTGACCGGCCCCATCCCGACAAATTAGATTCCGACTATTCGGCGGCCTTCAGGGTCGGCCGATCCATGGTGAACACCGTGTCGACCCGGGCGTAATCCATGTAGCCCAGGCGCGCGATGGGCTGCACCTTGGCCATGTCGACGAAGCCGTCGGTCAGCACCTCGTCCTTGATGTGAAGGCCGACAACCCGTCCGAACACCACGCGGTTGCCCTCTTCCTTGACGTTATGAGGCATCACCACGGTCTGGTGATAGACGCATTCGATATGGATGGGGGCGGCCTTGATACGGGGCGGCTTGACCAGGGTCGAAGGCTCCGTTTCCAGCCCCGCGAAACGGGTTTCATCCTCACCTGCGGGAAGGGCCGCGCTCGACTGGTTCATGGCGTCGCGCAGCGCCCAGGTCGACATGTTGCAGACGAATTCGCCCTGGGTCTCACAATTCGCCACCGTGTCTTTCTTGGGACCTTCGGGCCGGGGACCGCCGGAGAACATGACCATGGGCGGATTTTCGCCACAGGCGTTGAAATAGCTGTAGGGCGCCAGGTTGACCTCGCCGTCATCAGAGATCGTGGTGATCCAGCCGATCGGGCGCGGCACGACACAGGCCTTCCACGGGTTGCGGGGCAGACCGTGGTCCGCGGTTTCGTTGATATTCCAGAACATGGGTGGTTTCCCGGTGCGTTGTTGATCGGTTGGCAAGAGCCTGCACCACGCCGCCGGGAGCCGTCAACGTCAGGCCACGCGCACGTCCGTGAGGAACCCCTGGATGACCGTGCGCAGGCGGCCCGACATCTGTTCCAGTTCGCGTGACGTGTCGAGCACGTCGTTGGCGACGGCGCCCGACGCCTTGGCCGCCTCGGACACGGTGGCGATGTTTTCCGCCGCCGAGGATGCGCCCTGTGTCGCGTCCTCGACGCTGCGCGCGATTTCGCTGGTCACGCGGACCTGCTCTTCGATGGCGGCGGAAATGCTTTCCGCCACTTCCGCGATCTCCCCAACCTTGGCGGTCACGGTTTCGATCACGCGCACCGTGTCACGGGTCGCGGACTGCACACCGCCGACCTGAAGTTCGATCTCGCCGATCGCCTTGGCCGTCTGTTGCGCCAGGGATTTGACCTCGCCGGCCACCACAGCGAAGCCCTTGCCGGCGTCACCGGCGCGTGCCGCCTCAATGGTGGCATTGAGAGCCAGCAGGTTGGTTTGCTCGGCGATGCCGGTAATCAGGCTGACCACGTCGCCGATGCGGTCGGCGGAGCGCGCCAGTTCGGAAATGCGGGCTCCCGCCTCGCGGCTGTCGGCGACTGCTGCATCGACCTTCTGCGACGACAGCCGGATCTGCTGGTCGATCTCGGCGAAGGACATCGACATCTGTTCCGCCGCCGCGGCGACCGACTGGAAATTGACCGCCGCCTGTTCCGTCGCCGACGATACGGTGACCGCCTGTTCGGTCGTGCGCTCGGCATTTTCGTTCATGCTGTTGGCCGTGTGGCCCATGCGCTGAATACAATGCCCGAAGGCCTCGAACACCTGTTTCACCTGATCGTTGAATTCCGTGGTCATGCCGGCGATGGCGGAGGCGCGATGCGACTGGCGCTGCTGTTCCGCGTCGCGTTCCAGGCGCAGGCGTTCGGCCTCCTCGTGCTCGCGGCGGAAGATATCGAAGGCCTGGGCCAGTTGCGTCACCTCGTCGCGGGACCGGACTGACGCTCCCGCAACATGTGCGGGGATCATGGCCGATACGTCGTCGCGCAAACGGTTCAGCGGCCGCACGATGCTGCGCCCCAGAAGCCAAGCCAGCAGAACGGCGGCCAGAACGCCCGCCGCGCCAACCGCGGCGCCTTCGCGCACGGCATTCCGCGAACGGTCGGCCAAACCGGCCATGCCCTCGGACTGATGCGCCAGGGCGGCGCTGCGCAGACCGGCAATGCGGTCCTGCAATCCGTTCAAGGTGGCCTTGAACAGGTTCCACGAATCCTTGGTGCCTTGAACAGCGCCGGAAAACGAGGCAACTCCCTGACGCAAGGTATCGACGTCACGTCCGGCAAACTTGGCCGCCCGCTGGTCGCGGCGCGGCACCTTCTGTTCTTTCAGCAAGCTGCGAACGGCCGTGACCACGTCACCCAGACGGGCCACGGCGGCAAGGGCAGCCTCGCCCTGGGTCGTGTCGCGCGACACGGCAAGCTTCAACGCTGTCTGAAGGGCCTCCGCGCCGTGGGCCGCCACGGCGGCGGCGAATTCCGGCGCCTTCGGATGGTCATAGCCCTTGAGAAACGTGACCAGCCCGTCGACCGACCCCGGCAGCTTTTCCGCCGCCAGAAGAATCACGTCGGCCCCTTCCCTATCGCCGCTGATACGCCGGATAAGATCATCCAACTGGCCGCCGTACTTCGTCTGCGCCGTGGTGATCGCCTCGACCAAATCTTCCTGGCCTTTGCCGGCGAAGGCCCCCTTGATCGCTTCCCCCGCGCTGTCCGCGGCCGCGCGGGCCTGGATGATCCCGTCGATGGCGGCGTCCGTCTTGGCGTCGCGGAACCGATAGACCGCTTCCGACAACGCGAACAGTTGTAAGGCGTAGTCGTTGGCGGCGCCGACCAGTTCCACGTCCTTGACGATCGTCTCGCTGGTGCCGGCGAATTCGGCGAAACGGGTCACGGAAACCCCTGCGGACACCCCCAGCAGCACGATCACTGATGCGAATCCGAGGAATGTGCGGAAGCGAATAGATGTACGGCCGATCAGCATCTCTCACCTTCTCGTTCGATGCCGGAAGGGAACCAACCATTCACGGCATTCATGGATGCCGGATTGTTGCCGCTACCTTCGCAATCGCACAATAGGGCATTAGCCCAGGATCACACCTGGGCATCCGAGAGAGATAATAATTATATAAAATTCAATTGATTAGGTCGGGTTAATCGCCGATTGAAATTTTTGTGACAGCCCCGTCTCATTGATGCTGCGGTGCATACAAAATGACAGCCAGCCGGTTATTCGGGAACCAGCTGCGCGCCCTCTTCAAACGCCCGGCGCAGATCGGCAGGCACCTCGCGGCTGGCGTTCTTGGCATAATCGAAGAACACCAGAACCGCTTCCGAGGTTGCGACCACCCTGTCCCCAGCGAACAGCCCCTGACCCAGGGTGTAGGACTTGTTGCCGAGGCGCAGAAGCCGCGTGCCGACCCGCACGTTGCCCGGATAGTGCAGCTGGTTGACGTAGCTGATCTGCACGCTGGCCAGGGCCGAGCGCGGCTCGATCCCCAGATGTCGGCGCATGGCGTTCAGGTAATCGACCCGGCCGGCCTCGGCATATTGGGCGAAGGCCGTGTTGTTGACGTGAAGATTGGGGTCCTGGTCGGAGAAACGGATTGAGACGTCGGTCCACCAATCGAAACCGGCGGCGTCTTTCAGGTCGATGTCGGGCAAGGGGATGGGCTCCTGGCGGGTGGTCGTGGTGATCTGGTGAGGATTTGTAGAAGGTTTTCGCCCGCCGGCAAACGCTCAATGACGCAGATGCCGCACGGGGCCTTCGGCCATCCATTCGCGGATCACCCGCACCGAATCCTGCGGATAGGTTTTAACCAGGTGATGGATATGGGCGCTCAACCGCGGGTCCACCCTGTCGACCCGCGGCCGAATGTGGATCGTCGGCGTGAAATCCGGCTCTGACTCGAAAACCGTGGAGGGCGGCGGGCGCATGTATTGCCTCGTGATTTTTATGCTTAACGAATGATGACAGTCTACGCCCGCACGGCCCCCTGCGGAAGTCCGGTTTTAACGGCTACCTGACGCCGCAGGCATCCTTCAGGTTATCCAACACGATGGCGGCGGCGGGATTGGGGTAGAGCGGCACGGATGCCTCGAACCGCTGGGCCAGTTCGCGGTCGGCGCGCTTCAAGGTCCACCCGGCGGTCAGGCAGTTTTCCAACCACAGGCCATCGTCGCCGGTTTCCGCCCGGGCGCGCTGGCCCTGCAAATAGCCGTCGACGACACCGATCATGAAGCCTTGGCGGTATTCGACGGTTTGCCCCTGGAGGGTATTACCGTTGTGATAGGTCCAAAGCGGGCCGCGCGGCGCGGCAACCGCCGCGCCGAGAACGCCGCCGAGGGCGAGAAGAGTGACTGCGATAACGAGATTTTTCATGGGAGGCCCCTCCGTCGAG
Source organism: Rhodospirillaceae bacterium (assembly GCA_003488105.1). The sequence continues at coordinate 4,639 of DNMS01000164.1, read as the reverse complement.
ACGGGCCATTTAATCACGCCCGCTGGTCGGCGCGCGGACAAAAAACACCGGGCGGCGAAACCGGCCCCCACGATCTAATTCATAGACACCGGGCCGGCCAATCGGCTGCGGACAAAAAAAACACCGGGCGGCGAAACCGGCCCGGTGTGGATCAAGTAAGAGTGGATCTCATCTGTACCCTTTATAGGAAAAGACGGCGGCAAATGATGTGATCGGAGTCACTCCGGTCTGATTTTTCTAATAAAACGAGTCCCCGGTGGCAAAGCACCTGGAAAATCAATTTATTAGCCAAGGTGATTTTTGAAGAAATCGAGCGTCCTTTGCCGCGCCAAGTCGGCCGAGGTCTTGTCGTAATGCTTGCCGCCGACCCGCGCGAAGGCGTGGTTCTGGCCTTCGTAATCATGCAGCACCGCCTTCGCGTTGCCTTTGAGCGCCGCGTGGACGGCGGCCTGCTGATCCTTGGGCACGAATTCGTCCTCGGTCGCGATATGCAGCATGCAGGGGGCTTTCAGGGTCTCGTCCGTATGGTCGGTCAGCATCACGCCATAGTAGCTGACGGCGGCGTCGGCGCTGGTCCTGGTCGCGGTCAAGAAGGCAAGCCTTCCCCCTAAGCAGAAGCCCATGGTGCCGACCTTGCCGGTGCAGCCGTCGATCCCGCGCAGCGTCTCGATCGTCGCGTCCAGATCATCCACGCCCTTGTCGAGATCGAAGCCGTTGAACAGTTCGAACGCGCGGGCCCATTCGGCCTCGGTCTGGTCGGTGATCTGAATGCCCGGCTCCTGGCGCCAGAACAGGTCGGGGCAAAGCGCCACATAGCCCGCCGCCGCCATGCCGTCGGTGATCTCGCGCATCACCGCGTTGACGCCGAAGATTTCCTGAATGACCACGACGCCGGGGCCCGTGCCGCCTTCAGGCAGGGCAAGATATCCCGTGAAACTGCCGCCGTCCTTGGCCTGAATGGTGATGTCCTTGCCGCTCATGTTCTGCGTGCCTCCCTGATCGATTCGTAAAATTTCCACGCCCCTCGGGCGCAGGCCGGTGGACCGAAGCCCCCCGCATGCGGGCATCTTAAATTCCGGGCTGGCCTCTGTCACCGCTTGGGGCGACGATTGTACACAATTTTCAACCCAGACTGCCGGAGCCCGCCATGTCTTCCTCGTCCGCCCCCTGGCGCTGCCCGCTATGCCATCAGCCGTCCGAACCCGTGTCCGTGCACGGCCACGTGCAATGCCGGACCTGCGGACAGAACGTCGATCCCTGCTGTTCCGGCGAGACCGCCTGCGGTGTCGACGCGGCTTCCCCCGGCCCCGATCTTTCGCTAAGACAGGGGGCCGCCGGCCCGGCGGAGTAAACAAAAGACCATCGCCGACAAGAGGAACATCACCATGTCACAGGGTCAAACGGGGGCGCGGCTCCTGGTCGAAACGCTGGTCGCCAACGGGGTCGACCGTGCCTTCTGCGTGCCGGGGGAAAGCTACCTCGCCGTGCTTGATGCCATGGTCGACGCACCGGGCATCGATCTGGTGATCTGCCGTCAGGAAGGCGGCGCCGCCATCATGGCCGACGCCGACGGCAAGATGACCGGCAAGCCGGGCATCTGTTTCGTGACCCGCGGCCCGGGGGCGACCAACGCCTCCGCCGGGGTTCATATCGCATTCCAGGATTCGACGCCGATGATCCTGTTCATCGGCCAGGTCGCCCGCCATCAGGTCGAGCGCGAGGCGTTCCAGGAAATCGACTACCGCCGCATGTTCGGCGAAATGGCCAAATGGGTCGCCCAGATCGAGGACCCGGCCCGCGTTCCCGAATACGTCAGCCACGCCTTCCACACGGCCATGTCCGGCCGCCCGGGCCCGGTCGTCCTGGCCCTGCCGGAAGACATGCTGACCGAGGAAGTCCTGGAACAGGTCGCCATCCCCGGCCCGGCCCATGTCGTGCAGGCCCATCCGGGGCCGGATGCCATGGCCGACCTGCGGGCCATGATGGAAACCGCCGAACGCCCGCTGATGATCCTGGGCGGCGGCAGTTGGACCGAACAGGCGTCCCAGGACATCCGCGCCTTCGCCGAAGCCAACAACTTGCCCACCAGCGTGTCGTTCCGCCGCCAGGACCTTTTGTCGAACGAGCATCCCCTTTACGCCGGGGACGTCGGCATCGGCATCAACCCCAAGCTGGCCGAACGGGTCCGGACATCGGATCTGATCCTGGCCGTCGGGCCGCGCCTGGGCGAGATGACCACGGGCGGCTACGACCTGTTCGACATCCCGGTGCCCAAGCAGCGCTTGGTCCATGTCCATCCGGGGGCCGAGGAACTGGGCCGCGTCTACCGCGCCGAACTGGCCATGAATTCGGGCATGCCGGGATTCGCCGCCGCCGCCAAGGCAATGGCGCCGGTCACGGGGCGTTGGGACAACTGGGCCGGCACGGCGCACGACGAATACCTGGCCTGGACCGAACCGCCGGAAACCCCCGGCGACGTGCAGATGGGCGAGATCATTTCCTGGCTGCGGGACGAACTTCCCGCCGACGCCATGATCTGCAACGGTGCCGGCAACTACACGGCCTGGGTTCATCGCTTCTACCGCTACCGGGGCTATGCCACGCAGCTGGCGCCGACGTCGGGCTCCATGGGTTACGGCGTACCGGCGGCGGTCGCGGCCAAGCTGCGCCATCCGGAACGCGACGTGGTCTGCTTCGCGGGCGACGGCTGCTTCCTGATGACCGGCCAGGAAATGGCGACGGCCAAGCAATACGGCGCCAACGTCATCTTCATCGTCGTCAACAACGGCATGTACGGCACCATCCGCATGCATCAGGAACGGGAGTATCCCAGCCGGGTGTCCGGCACGCAGTTGGTCAATCCGGATTTCGCGGCCCTGGCCAAGGCCTACGGTGCGACCGGCGAGGTGGTCACGGAAACGGCCCAGTTCGCCGATGCCTTTGCCCGCGCCAAGGCCGCCGATTCGCCCGCGTTGATCGAACTGCGCACCGATCCGGAGGCGATTACCCCGACCGCCACCCTGTCGGGCCTGCGGACCCAGGCCGAGGCGCGGGAGAAGGGAAAACCCTGATGTTCCAAGCCCGGCCGTTGTGCATCCCATGTGGCCTGATCGGACTATGCCTATTGGCGGGTTCCACGAGGCGGAAAAACACATTAGATTAAATTGATTAGGTGCTTCGGCGAAGGAGGGCTCGCCGCATGGCGAAGCGCAGAGGCCCCTTAGGGCAACTGTTTACAGGTTTCATTTTGCTGTTGATCGTCGCGGCCGGCGCGGGGATTGGGCTTGCCGTGGCCTACGAAGATGATGCCTTTGCCGCGCAGCTGCGCAGCGTCGGGGTACCCGACGCGCAGGTCGTCAAGGTCATGGAACTGAAGGGCGCCATCAAGGACAAGGCCGATTTCAGCGGCGACGATCTGGCTTTTACCGCGCGGTCGATCTGGTGGGACCTGCGCGACCGCTTCGACCTGGACCTGACCGCCCAGTACACGCAGAACCTGCCGCCGGTCCGCCACGTCACCCAGATGGAGCCCATGACCCGGGCCGACGACCCGAAGGAACCGGCCGGTGAGGCCAAAATGGCCGAAGACAAGCTGCCGCCGGACCTTCAGCGCGAAGGCGGCGAACAGGCAGTCCCCCCGTCCGATGCCCCCGCGATGATGGACAAGCCCACCGAGGCGATGTCCCAGGAACCGTCGATCACGCCGCCGCCGGCCGAGGAAAAACCCATGGCCGACACCGCCCCGGCGGATAAACCCATGGCCGAGGCGCCCCAACCCGAGAAACCCATGGAGCCGCCCGCACCGCCACCGCCCGCCGCGACGGACAAACCCATGGCGCTGGCCAATCCGCCCGCCGAGGAAGCCAAGCCGGAACCGGCCGCAGAGAGCGCCGCCGTGCCCGAACCCACCGCACCGGCCGAGGCCCCGCCGGCATCGGTTGAGGAACGCGAGGCCACCGCCGATCTGACCTACAAGCGCGCCTTGTCCCTGTTCGCCGACGCCAAGACCCAGGACCAGAAGGCCGAGGCCGCCAAGCTGTTCGCCCAGGCCGCCATCGGCGGCCATCCGGGGGCGCAGTATTCCATCGGGGTCATGCACTACAACGGCACCGGCGTTGCCAAGGACTACGCCAAGGCCGCGGAATGGTTTGGCCGCTCAGCCGAAAAAAACAATGCCGCCGCCCAGTACAACCTGGGCATCCTCTATTACAACGGGCAGGGCGTGCCCAAGGATGACCGTCTGGCCTACAAATGGATCAGCGCGGCGGCTGAAAACGGCGACCAGAAGGCAATCGTCGCCCGCGACGCCCTGAAGCAGGCCCTGCCGGCGGACGTCACCAAGCCTGCGGCGCCGACCTTCTCGGGCGGTCTGCCCGCGGGATCACCGGTCGAGATCGCCCCCGCGGTACCCGCGAAGTAATCAGGATATTAGTCGGGCCGCCGTCCGGCCGGCCCCGCGCCATGCGCATCCGATGGTAGCGTCGGTGTCCGATGACGGATGCGTTCGCGGTGCAGGATGTAAAGCCCGCTGGCGATCAGCACGCCCGATCCCGTCCATGTCCAGGCATCGGGAAGATCACCCCACAGGACAAACCCCAGGGTCACGGCGAAAACCATGTTCAGGTATTTGAAGGGCACG
>DNMS01000253.1:5395-6064 GCA_003488105.1 Rhodospirillaceae bacterium | reverse complement strand
CAACAAGCGTTCGGTCACCGTCGATTTCTCCCGGCCCGAAGGCGTGGCCCTGATCAAGCGGCTTCTGAAGCATTGCGACGTGCTGGCCCATAACCTGAAGGTCGGCGGGCTGGAGAAATTCGGCCTCGGCTACGCGGACTTGAAGGACGAATTTCCCGGCCTGGTCTACTGCCATATCTCCGGCTTCGGCGAGACGGGCCCTTATGCCAAGCGGCCGGGCTACGACGCCCTGGCCCAGGCCATGGGCGGGATCATGTCCCTGACCGGCAGCCCCGACGGCGAGCCGGTGCGCGTCGGCGTCGGCATTTCCGACATCATGTGCGGCATGTACGCCTCGACGGCGATCCTGGCGGCACTCCGCCACCGCGACAAGACCGGCCAGGGCCAGAACATCGACCTTGGCCTGCTCGACACCACCGTGGCCTGGGCATCGAACGAGGCGCTGAACTATTTCACCTCGGGCCAGCTGCCCAAGCGGCGCGGCAACCAGCACGCCAACATCGTGCCTTATCAGGTGTTCCCGACCAAGGACGGCTATTTCTATCTGGCCGCCGGCAACGACGGGCAGTATTCCCGGTTCTGCGACTTCGCGGGCGTGCCCGAACTGGCGACCGACCCGCGCTACGACACCAATCCGAAACGCCTGGTCAACCGGGACGAACTGGTCGC
>DNMS01000253.1:4424-5059 GCA_003488105.1 Rhodospirillaceae bacterium | reverse complement strand
GACGACCAGAAAGACCTGCGTGACAAGGCCCGCCGACTGGCCGAAGGGCCCATCGCCGAGCGCGCCGCCGAGGTCGATCGCACCGAGGAATACCCCTGGGACAACGTTGCGTTGCTGAAGGACGCCGGTTTCATGGGCATGACCATCCCCGAAGCCTATGGCGGGCAGGGCCGGTCGTTCCTGGATGCTGTCCTGGTGGTCGAGGAAATGGCCAAACATTGCGGCGTTACCGGCCGCATCGTGGTCGAGGCCAACATGGGGGCGATTTCCTCGGTCATGCGCTATGGGTCGGAGGAGCAGAAAAAGCTTTGCGCCGAACACGTGCTGGCCGGCGACAAGCCCGCCATCTGCATCACCGAACCGAACGCCGGCAGCGCCGCCACGGACATGACGACCCGCGCCGATAAGGTCGGCGACAAATACATCATCAACGGCACCAAGCATTGGATCACCGGCGGCGGCGTGTCCAAGGTTCACCTGATCTTCGCCCGCGTGTTCGAAAACGGTGAGGAACAGGGCATCGGCGGCTTCCTGGCCATCCGCAACGAACATCCGGGTCTGGTCATCGGCACGCGCGAACCGGCTATGGGCCTGCGCGGCATCCCGGAATGCCAGGTCCACTTCAAGGACCTGGA
>DNMS01000253.1:0-4338 GCA_003488105.1 Rhodospirillaceae bacterium | reverse complement strand
CGCGGCTTCCTTGCCGTGCGCAATGAACACCCGGGCCTGGTCATCGGCACCCGCGAACCGGCCATGGGCCTGCGCGGGATTCCGGAATGCCAGGTTCACTTCAAGGATCTGGAAGTCCATGAATCCATGGCCCTGATCCCGCCCCAGGGCATCCGCCGCGGCTTCGCCGGCCTGATGACGGCCTATAACTCACAGCGCGTGGGCGCCGGCACGGTGGCCCTCGGCATTGCCCAGGGAGCGTACGAGAAGGCCTTGGCCTATGCCCAGGAACGCGAACAGTTCGGCCGCCCCATCGCCGAATTCCAGGGCCTGCAATGGATGCTGGTCGATATGTCGACCCAGATCACGGCGGCGCAGACGTTGATCTACCGCGCCGCCGCCAGCGCCGAAACGGACCAAAGCGGCTTCCCCGACATGACGCTGGCCGCCCAGGCCAAGATTTTCACCTCGGAAATGGCCATCAAGGTGACGTCGGAAGCGCTTCAGGTGTTCGGCGCCATGGGCTATTCCCGCAACCTGCCCATGGAACGCATGTACCGCGACGCCCGCATGTTCACCATCGGCGGCGGCACGGCCCAGGTCCTGCGCAACATGGTGGCGACCCAGATTTTGGGCCGCAAGCTGCCGCAGACCCGCGACGGCTATCAGAAATTGGCCGAGAAGTAGGCCGCGTCCTGCCGGTAAACTTCCCGCGAGGGCCCTCGTCAGGGGGCGCGGCCGTCCTATATGATCGGTCAGGACCTTAACTGGTGGAAACGTAAGATGACCGGAAAGATCGAGAAATCCGACGCCGAATGGCGCCAGCAACTGACCGACGAGCAGTACAAGGTGACGCGCCTGAAGGGCACGGAGCGTGCCTTTACCGGCAAATACCACGACGTGAAGGCGCCGGGGACCTATGTCTGCATCTGCTGCGGCGAGCCGTTGTTTTCCTCCGACACCAAGTTCGACAGCGGCACCGGCTGGCCCAGCTATTATCAGCCGGTCAGCCCGGACGCGGTCGTTGAGCATGAGGACGTCAGCTTCTTCATGCGCCGGGTCGAGGTCGTCTGTGCCAAATGCGATGCCCATCTGGGCCATGTGTTCCCCGACGGGCCGGAACCGACGGGACAGCGCTACTGCATCAATTCGGCATCCCTGGCCCTGAAGCCCGAGGAATAACCCCCGCTGCCCCCCTGATTTCGAGGGGGCTGCCGCGCGCGCACCGCATGGCGGGAATCGATGACGGCTTATAGCCAAAAGCCGACTTTTGGAGTACCTGTTCGGGCGTAATATCGTGCGCGGAACGCCGCCGGCCCGGGCCCGGCCCTCCGCTGATTGATACGCCCCTTGAAAGTCGTGCAGGTTCCGCTGTGATCCGCAACGCCACCTTGGAAGATGTTCCGGTCCTCACGGATCTGGAGCAGCAATGCTTCGACACCGACCGGTTGTCGCCGCGCAACTTCCGCTACCTTCTGACGCGCGGTAACGCGTCGCTTATCGTCGATGACGCAGACGGCGCCATCACCGGCTACAGCCTGGTGCTGTTCCACCGCAACACGTCGATGACGCGGCTCTATTCCTTCGCGGTGCTGCCCGATCGCCAGCGCGGTGGCATCGCGCGTGCGTTGTTGGCCGAGTCGGAAAAGATCGCCCTGGAAAAGGGCTTCGTGATGATGCGGCTGGAAGTGCGGCGGGACAACGCGCGCGCCCTCGCGTTCTACGAAAAGGCCGGCTACCGCGCCTTTTCGACCTATCCCGATTATTACGAGGACCATGTCGACGCGGTGCGCATGGAAAAAGCGTTGGCGCCGCATCTTTCGGCCGACGCCGCGCTTGTTCCCTACTACGCCCAGACCCTGGAATTCACCTGCGGCCCGGCCTGCCTGATGATGGCGATGAAGGCGCAGGAGCCGGACCTGGTGCTCGACCGGACGTTCGAACTGCGTCTGTGGCGCGAGTCGACGACCATCTTCATGACCTCCGGCCATGGTGGATGCGGACCCTACGGCCTGGCGCTGTCCGCCTGGAAGCGGGGCTTCGCCGTCGATATGTTCGTCAGCGAGGATGGGGCGATGTTCGCCAATGGCGTGCGCAACGAGGAGAAGAAGGAAGTCATTCGTCTGGTCCAGGCCGATTTCATCGAGGAAATCGGCAAAACCGGTGTGCGCGTCAAGCATGCGCCGCCGGCCCTCGCAGACCTGCGCCGCCGATTCGAAAAGGGCCATGTTCCCATCGTTCTGATCAGCGCCTATCGCCTGACGGGCTACAAGGCGCCGCATTGGATGGCCATCACGGGCTTCGATGATCGCTTCGTTTATGTCCACGAACCCTACGTCGATACCGACGAAGGAGAGACCGAAACGGTCTGTTTCGGTATTCCCATCCGTCTCGAGGAGTTCGACCGCATGATGCGCTACGGCGGGTCAAAGCAATATGCGGTGGTTGTCATCGGCCCGAAAAAGAGGAGCGCCTGATGGCCCGCAGCGTAATTGTCGTCGACCGCCTTTCCGATTGGCGCTGGAATCAGGAGGGCCTGAACATCCAGACGGTCGACGCCTTCATCGCCGAAAAGCGCACGCCGAACAAACGGCCGCTGCGCGTGATCAACCTGTGCCGCCGCTACAAGTATCTGTCGGCCGGATATTATTGTTCACTGCTGTCGGAATCCCGCGGCGACCTGCCCATGCCGACGATGGTCGACATCATCGATCTGGACAAGCGAGGGTCCTACGCCTACGCCGTGCCCGATCTGGAACGCATCCTGCACGCGACGATGAAGCGGCTGGCCAGCCCACCCACGACCGGGTTCGTGCTGCACGTGTTTTTCGGTCGGCCCGACGATGCGCGGTTCCGCCGGCTCGCGGCCGAGGTGTTCGACGCCTTTCGCTATCCGATCCTGGAAATCCAGATCGTGCGTGACAAGCGATGGCGAATTCAGGCGATCCACCCGCTCGGCATCAACAAGATCAACGATGACCTAGCCGCCGTGTTCGAAGATGCGCTGCGCACCTATGTCCGCGTCCCCGCATCGCAACGCAAGAGCCGCCCGTCGGCACTTTACGAACTGGCCGTTCTGGTCGATCCCAGCGAACGGCTGGCGCCGTCGGACGAGGTGGCGTTGAAACGCTTGGCCAAGGCCGGGGCGGATCAGCGGGTCGAGGTTGAATTCATCACCGCCAAGGATATCCAGCGCATTCCCGAATTCGATGCCCTGTTCATCCGCGAGACGACGGCCCTGAACCACCATACCTTCCGCTTTTCCCGCAAGGCCGAGGTCGAAGGCATTCCGGTGATCGACGATCCGCGCTCGATTCTGCGTTGCACCAACAAGGTCTACCTGTCGGAAGCATTGAAGGCGGCCAACGTGCCGACGCCGCGCACGGAACTGCTCAACCGCTCAACCTTCAACGATAAGCGTCTGGCCGAAATCGAAGCCATGATGGGTTATCCCGTGGTCCTGAAAATTCCCGACGGGGCCTTCTCGCGCGGGGTCGAAAAGGCCGAAAACCGGGACGAGTTTCTGCGCCATGCGGAGGGACTGTTCGAACGTTCCCGCGTGATCCTGGCCCAGGAATACATGTACACGCCCTACGACTGGCGGATCGGTCTGATCGGTGGCGAGCCGTTGTTCGCCTGCCAGTACTTCATGTCGCGGTCGCACTGGCAGATCTACCGCCATGTCGACAGCGAAAAATCCGTAGCTGGCGCCTGGGAAACCATGCCGATCGACGCCGCCCCGCCCGTGGTGGTCGAGACCGCGCGCCGCGCCGCCGCCCTGATTGGCGACGGGTTGTATGGCGTGGATTTGAAGGAGACGGAAGCCGGGGTGTTCGTGATCGAGGTCAACGACAACCCCAACATCGACGGCGGGGTCGAGGACAAGGTCTTGAAGGGGGCCCTTTACGAGCGCGTGATCCAGGAATTCACCCGCCGCATCGACAAGGCCCGAAGCGGCTGACCGGGCAGCCGGTTATGCTGCCGGCGGCATCCACCCTGACCAGCACTGATCGTTGAAGGGCTCCATATGGGCGGCCTTGTAGGCGGGGCGCGCCTTGATCGCGGCCCACCACTTGGCGGCATGGGGCCGCTTTTCCGCTGAGACCTCAACCGGCGCCAGTTCCTCCGTGCGGATGACGTAAGGGGCGGCGGCGATGTCGGCCAGCGAATAGGCGTCGCCGGTGACGAAGCCGGTGGCTTTGATGCGCGCCTCGATGCGGTCCATCATGTCGCGCAGGATGTCCAGCGCCGCCTCCAGTTCCTCCGCCGTATAGGGATCGCGCGCCATGCGGTACCATACATGCTTGCGGTTGGCGGTCGGGATGGCGGCTAGGCGGCGCTCCAGTTCCGCGTCCGACC
>DNMS01000081.1:8788-10861 GCA_003488105.1 Rhodospirillaceae bacterium | reverse complement strand
TGCGCCGCATGATCGGCGACATGGTGACGGACGTGATCGCGGAAACCCGCCGCCGTCTGGACGACGGCAAGCCCGACAGTCCCGACGCCGTGCGCGCCCTGGGCCGTCCCGTGGCCGGTTTTTCCGACGAGATGCGCGAATGGGACGCGGCGCTGAAGAAGTTCTTGTTCGACAACATGTACCGGCACTACAAGCTGAACCGCATGACCAGCAAGGCGCGCCGCGTCGTCAAGGACCTGTTCTGCCTGCTGATCCGCGAACCGGAATGCCTGCCGACGGAATGGCGGGCCAAGGCCGAGGGACCGGAAACCCAGGCGACGGCGCAGCATCTGTGCGATTTCATCGCCGGCATGACCGACCGCTACGCCGGCGAGGAACACCGCCGCCTGTTTGACCTGCACGCGCGGACGTCGTAGACGGTCCGTGCCGAGAAAAGACTGAGTTTCGAGGGATCGACATCATGGCCCGCCGGCCCACCAGCGATATCCGCGTCTCCGCTTCCGACGCGCTTGAATTCGAACCGGAGCCCCGGCGCCGACGCGGCATCCCGACCACGGTCTGGCTGCTGCTGGTGCTGATCCTGGTCACGGCGGCGGGGCTGGGCGGATTCCTGTTCGGCGACCGTCTGGCGGGACTGAGCGGCGAGGAAAGCGGCCAGGTGCCGGTGGTCCATGCCGCCGAGGGTGCCATCAAGGTGCGGCCGGACAACCCGGGCGGCCAGGACATCCCGTTCCGTGACTACGACATCAACAAGCGCATGCAGGGCGAGGCACCGACGGGGCGGGTGGAAAACCTGTTGCCGCCACCGGAACAGCCCAGGGAATTGCCGCAGGCGCAGGCAGCGACGGCACCGTCCCAGGTTCCGCCGGTGCCCGCCGCCACGGCGGGCGCACAGTTGGCGCCGCCCACGGAACAATCGGGCGCCGAGGCCCTGTTACCGGCGGCCCCGGCCCCCGCACCCAAGCCGGTGGCACCCAAGCCCATGCCGGCCAGAGAGATTGCGCCGCCGCCGCCCGCGATGGTGGCCAAGGCGCCGACGCCGCAACCGGCTCCGCCACCGCCCGTTCCGGCGTCCCCCGCGGCGTCCTCCACGGGTGGACCCATTGCCCTGGTCCCGAAATCCACGACGGCGGCCCCTGCCGTCGCCCAGCCGGCCCCGGTCGCCAAGGTTGCGCCTCCGCCACCGAGTGCCCCCGCCGCGACGGAAACGGCAGCGGTCAGCGGTTGGCAGATACAGCTTGCCGCGTCCCGCGCCGCCACGGCGGCCAAGACCGAGGGCGAGCGGATGAAGCAGAAGCATTCGGATGTGCTCGGCAAAATGACGGTCAACATCGTCCGCGCTGACCTGGGCGCCAAGGGCGTGTTCTATCGCATCCGTCTGGGCCCGGCCCGAAACAAGGACGAAGCCCGCGCCGTCTGCGCCCAGCTTGCCAAGCGGGGGCAGGGGTGCTTGGTGATCGCCCCCGGCAAATGACCGGACAGATGAGCGGGCGCAAGGGCTCGCCCCGGGCCGCGATCTTCGGCTGCGAAGGCCTCTCCCTGTCGGACGCGGAAAAGCGGTTCTTCGAGGACGCCAATCCCCTCGGCTTCATTTTGTTCGCGCGCAATATCGAGACTCCGGATCAGGTCCGCGCCCTGGTGCGTGATCTGCGCGCCACGGTCGGTGACGACGCGGCGCCGGTGCTGATCGATCAGGAAGGCGGCCGGGTACAGCGCCTCAGGCCGCCCCATTGGTCGGACCGCCCGCCCGCATCCAAGTTCGCGGCGGCCTATCTGGAGACCCCTGACCAAGCGTCAGCCGACCTTGCCGTGAACGCCCGCGCCATCGCCCGCGACCTGGCGGACCTGGGCATCACCGTCGATTGCTGGCCGGTGCTCGATCTGCCGCAGCCGGGGGCCGACCCGATCATCGGTGACCGGGCGCTTGGCACGGATACCGCGGCCATCACGGCGTTGGGCGGGGTTATTATCGACGCCCTGCACGCGGGCAACGTGACGCCGGTCATCAAGCATATCCCCGGCCACGGCCGCGCCACGGTCGACAGCCACAAGGCCCTGCCGGTGGTCGAGACG
>DNMS01000081.1:4165-8673 GCA_003488105.1 Rhodospirillaceae bacterium | reverse complement strand
CCCTGCCGGTGGTCGAGACGGACCTTGCGGTTCTGCGCGACACGGATTTCGCCCCGTTCCGGGCCCTGAACGGGGCGCCCTGGGCGATGACGGCCCATGTCGTCTATACGGCCATTGATGCGGACAATTGCGCGACGTTCTCGGCCAAGGTGGTGGATCGCGTGATTCGCGGCGACATCGGCTTCGACGGCCTGCTGATTTCCGACGATCTGTCCATGCACGCCCTTTCCGGCACGTTTGCGGACCGCACGCGGCGCGCCCTGGCGGCGGGCTGCGACGTGGTCCTGCACTGCAACGGCGTGATGGCCGAGATGGCGCCCGTGGCCGAGGCTGCCCATATCATGACGGACAAGGCCTTGGCCCGTGCCGCCCGGGCCGAAGCCCTGCGCAGCCCCGCGCCGGAGACGATTGCATGATGACCGAATTCGACCTCGCCGGGCTGGCCTATACGGTCTCCGTCTGGATTCTGCCCGTGCTGCTGGCCGTGACGTTTCACGAAGCCGCGCACGGCTTCGTCGCCAATATGTTGGGGGACGCCACGGCGAAGAACCTGGGCCGGGTGACCTTTAACCCGCTGAAACATATTGACCTTTTCGGTACCATCCTGCTGCCGGCTCTGTTGCTGCTGGGCTCGGGCGGACGCTTCATGTTCGGCTATGCCAAGCCCGTGCCCGTGAATTTTTCCCGCCTCAACCGGCCGCGCCGCGACATGGTCTTCGTCGCCGCCGCCGGGCCGGGGGCCAACCTGATCCTGGCGGTGCTGTCCGCCGTGGCGCTGACCAGCGTCGCCGCCCTGCCGCCGGAATTGGGCGAATGGATGGGGCGCAATCTGATCAATTCCGTATGGATCAACCTGATTTTGGCCGTGTTCAACATGCTGCCGATACCGCCCCTGGACGGCGGACGCGTGGCCGTGGGCCTGCTGCCCGATTTCCTGGCGCTGCCCCTTGCCCGGTTGGAACGGGTGGGATTCCTGATTATCCTGGGGGCCATGTTCCTGCTGCCTCTGATCGGTGATCAGATCGGCATGGACCTGAACGTGTTCTGGTGGCTGGTGGGGGTTCCCGCGTCGGCCCTGATGAATTTCCTGTTCGCGGGCCTCGGACTCGCCTAAAACCCGGGCGACCGGGCCGGAAACGCTAGGCCGGAAATGCAAGGAATGGCATGAGCGACGATTTCGATACCCCGGAGACGCCGACGGTGCACCGCGAGGTTATCTTCGTGGTCGATCTCGACGGCTATGAAGGGCCGCTCGACGTTCTGTTGTCCCTGGCCCGCGACCATAAGCTCGACATCACCCAGATATCGATCCTGGCCCTGGCCGACCAGTACCTGAAATTCATCGCCGCCGCTCAGCAGACCAACCTGGAGATCGCCGCCGATTACCTGGTCATGGCGGCTTGGCTGGCCTATCTGAAATCGCGTTTGCTGCTGCCGGACCTGGGCGGTGAGGACGAACCCACGGGCGAGGAAATGGCCGCCGCCCTGGCATTTCAGATGCAGCGCCTGGAAGCCATGCAGAACGCCGGCCTGCTGCTGACCGAACGGTCCCAGTTGCGTCGCGACTTCTTCGCCCGGGGAGCCCCGGAAAAGCATCCGGTGGAGACCGAACAGATTCTCGACGTGAACCTGTATGAGCTGTTGCAGGCCTACGCCCGCCAGCGCCGGCGGGGCGCCGGCGGTGACCGGACGTTGCACATCGAACCGTTCGAGGTTTATACGGTCGAGGATGCGCTCAAGCGCCTGCGCCGTCTGCTCGGTCAAACTCCCGACTGGCTGTCCTTGTGGAGCTATCTGCCCGAGGAACTGCGGGGCGGGCTGTTCGGAAAATCGGCGGTGGCGTCGACCTTCGCCGCCAGTTTGGAACTCGCCAAGGAAGGCAAAGTGAACATTCGCCAATCCGATATTTTCGGCCCGATCTATCTGCGGGCCCGCACTGACGGCGGCAACAACACCGATTCCGCCACCGGTCCCCGCGTGGTCGCGGGCAGCGATGCCGACGGCGGGGAGCAATAGACCATGAGCGACGTCAACCGCGATTACCTGCGCCTTCTGGAAGCCGTTCTGTTCGCTTCGGCCGAGCCGCTGACGGAACGGGTGCTGTCCAATCGCCTGCCCGAGGATGCGGATCTCAAGGCGCTGTTGGCCGAGTTGCAGGATCAATACGCCGGGCGCGGCGTCAATCTGATCCGTGCCGGTGCATCCTGGGCCTTCCGCACGGCCGAAGATTTGTCCCAGCAGATGACCAAGCACATCGAGGTCACGCGCAAGCTGTCGCGCGCGGCCATCGAAACCCTTGCCATCGTCGCGTATCACCAGCCCATCACCCGGGCCGAGATCGAGGAAATTCGTGGCGTCAGTTTAAGCAAGGGGACCATGGACATCCTGCTTGAGGAAGGCTGGATCCGGCCGCGCGGGCGCAAGGACGGGCCGGGCCGGCCGCTGACCTGGGGCACCACGGACGGCTTCCTCGACCACTTCGGGCTGGAAACCCTGCGCGACCTGCCGGGCGTCAAGGAACTGAAGGCCATGGGGCTTTTGGAATCCGGGCCGGCGCTCAACGTCTATCGGGCCCATGGCGAATTGACCGACGGCAGCGGCGGCGTTGATACGGAAGACGACAACGAAGGCGATGCCCCGCCGCCTGGGGGCGCCGACATTACCGAGGACGACCGCATTGACGCCCTCGACCCTGATGACGGACTGAAATCGGCCGGCTAGGTGATAGGGCAAGGGAATCGGGGGCGGACAGTCCGTGATTTCCGCCTGCCGGACTTATTCGCGAAAGCGGCCCGAAAAGCCTTGCATGACTGGTCGATTCCCTTACATCTATCCCCGTCAGGGGGGCTGACCGGGGGCATTGCGGCACTACTTCGTATCTGCCATCATCCGGCTTCCCACATCGTAAAAACCACAAGAGAAAGCAGAAAATGGGTACATTCAGCATCTGGCATTGGCTGGTTGTCCTGGTCGTTGTCCTCGTTCTTTTCGGCGGCGGCGGCAAAATCTCGCGGCTCATGGGGGATTTCGGTAAAGGTCTGAAATCGTTCAAGAAAAGCATGAAAGAGGACGACGAGGCCACGGACGGAACGAGCGAGCGCAAAGCGATCGACGGCGAACCGGCCGACAAGCCGTCGCAGACGGCGGCGACGGAAAAAGATAAGGCCGCCGGCTAACCAACGCGGGCAGCGTGTCCTTTTGAATTTGGACCCGTCCGCTCACTCATAAAGGCCAAACGGAGTACCGCGCCGCCATGTTCGATATCGGCTGGCAGGAACTGTTCATTGTCGCCATCCTGGCGATCGTCGTGATCGGTCCAAAGGATTTGCCGCGCGCCGTGCGTACAGTGATGCGCGCGATCCGCAAACTGCGGTCCATGGCCGGGGAGTTCCAGTCAGGTCTGGACGAGGTCGCGCGCGAGGCAGAATTGGACGACATCCGCCGCGAGGCCAACAAGATCGCCCATTACGACGTGACCAAGGAAATCAAGGACAACCTGGATCCGGACGGCGAAATCGAAAAGGCCGCCGATCTTGACGGTGCCGTGCGCGATACCATGACCGAAGCCAAGACACCCTCGGCCGAGGCGACGCAGCCCGCCGCGGACGCGCCCGTGACGGCCGCAACCCCGCCGCCGCCAAGCGCGCCGGTCACCACCGCCGAGCCGGCGGCAGAACCCGCCGCCGACACGGCCAAGACCTAGGCGCCCCGATGGCCGACACCGCCCACGACAACTTCGATCCTGACGGGATCGGCGCCGACGAAAGCAAGATGCCGCTGTTGGAGCATCTACTGGAGCTGCGCACGCGTCTGATCTACTGCTTCGCGGCGCTGATCGTGCTGTTCTTCATCGCCTATGGGTTTTCCGAACATATCTACGCTTTTCTGGTTCATCCGCTTGCCGACGTCATGCAGGATGCGGGTGGCCAGCGGCGGCTGATCTATACGGCCTTGCACGAAGCCTTCTTCACCTATCTGAAGGTCTCGTTCTTCGCGGCCCTGTTCGTGGGCTTTCCCTTTATCGCCATGCAGTTCTGGGGCTTCGTGGCGCCGGGCCTGTACAAGCACGAAAAGCGCACCCTGGCGCCGTTCCTGGTGGCGACGCCGATCCTGTTCTTCATGGGCGGTGCGCTGGTCTACTATCTGATCTTCCCCATGGCCTGGAAGTTCTTCCTGGGCTTCGAATCGGCGGGCATCGACGGCTCCCTGCCAATCCAACTGGAAGCCAAGGTCGACCAGTATCTGTCCCTGGTCATGCAGCTGATCTTCGCCTTCGGCATCTGCTTCGAACTGCCCGTGGTGATCACGCTTCTGGCGCGCATCGGCATCGTCAATTCCAAGGGCCTGCGCGAAAAGCGCAAGTACGCCATCGTCATCGCCTTCGTCGCGGCGGCGATCCTGACCCCGCCCGACGTGATCAGCCAGATCGGTCTCGCCGTGCCGACCATCATGCTCTACGAAATCTCCATCTGGTGCGCGCGCCTGGTCGAGAAGAAACGGGGCGACGA
>DNMS01000081.1:0-3904 GCA_003488105.1 Rhodospirillaceae bacterium | reverse complement strand
GATCAGGATCAGACCGCCAAGACGGCCCCCGAGCCCGGTCCGTAGCCCCTCGGTTCCCCACGCATAAACGCCCCGCCGCCCCTGGACGGGGCCGGTTCGCCCGCCTATAAGTGCGCGAAAGGACACTGGCGCCCGCGGCCCTGCAAGCCCGTGCCGCCGTCCCGTCAACGACACCCCGAAGAGACAGCGATGTTCGACATCAAATGGATCCGTGAAAACCCCGACGCCTTCGACGCGGGGCTCGCGCGCAGGGGCCTTCCGCCCGCCGCCGAGGGGCTGATCGCGCTCGACAAAAAGCGCCGCACCGCCGAATCCCAGGCCCAGGAAATCCAGACCGAGCGCAATGCCCTGTCCAAGCAGATCGGCATCGCCAAGTCGAAAGGCGAGGACGCTTCGGAGATCCTGGCCAAAGTGTCGCAATCCAAGGATGCCCAGGCCGCGGCCGAGGCCGAGGCCAAGGAGGCGGAGCAGGTGTTGGAAGACGCCCTGTCCGGCATCCCCAACCTGCCGGCGGCCGATGTGCCCGACGGGGCCGACGAAAGCGCCAACATTGAAATCCGTAAATGGGGCGCGCCCAAGGCCTTTGATTTCGAAGCCCGCGACCATGTCGACCTGGGCGAGGGCCTGGGGCATATGGATTTCGAGAACGCGGCCAAGATGTCCGGCTCGCGCTTCGTCGTGTTGTCCGGCCCCCTGGCGCGGCTGGAACGTGCCATCGCCAACTTCATGCTGGACCTGCACGTGAACGACCACGGCCTGACCGAAGTCGCGCCGCCGACCCTGGTTAACGACGCCGCCATGTACGGCACGGGTCAGTTGCCCAAATTCGCCGAGGACCTGTTCCATACGGACAACGGCTATTGGCTGATTCCGACGGCCGAGGTGCCGCTGACCAACCTGATGGCGGGCGAAATCGTCGACGACGACCGGCTGCCCTTCCGCTATGCCGCGCTGACCGATTGCTACCGCTCCGAAGCGGGGGCCGCCGGCAAGGACACCCGCGGCATGATCCGCCAGCACCAGTTCAAGAAGGTCGAGATGGTGACCATCTCGGCACCCGAATCCTCCGATGACGAACTGGAGCGCATGACCGGCTGCGCCGAGACGGTGCTGCAGAAGCTGGGCCTGCCGTATCGCGTCGTGGTTCTGTCCACGGGCGATATGGGGTTCGGGGCCCGCAAGACCTACGACATCGAAATCTGGCTGCCGGGGCAGGGGGCATACCGGGAAATCTCCAGTTGCTCCAACTGCGGTGATTTTCAGGCCCGGCGCATGAAGGCGCGCTGCCGTGTGAAGGGCGAGAAGGGGACGCGCTTCGTGCATACCCTGAACGGCTCCGGCGTCGCCGTCGGCCGCGCCATGATCGGTGTGCTGGAAAATTACCAGCAGGCCGACGGCTCGATCACCGTGCCGGACGTTTTGCGGCCCTACATGGGCGGGCTTGAGGTCATCGGAAAAGCATGACCCGCCGCCAAATCGATCTGAGCCAGGCCCGGGTGCTCATATCCAACGACGACGGCGTCCATGCGCCGGGCATCAAGGTTTTGGAAAAGGCCGTGCGTGCCGTGGCCCGCGAGGTCTGGGTCGTCGCCCCCGAAACGGAACAGTCGGCGACCAGCCATTCCCTGACCCTGCGACGCCCGTTGCGTATCCGCAACGTGTCCGACGGGCGCTTCGCCGTGGACGGCACGCCGACGGACAGCGTGCTTCTGGGCGTGAACAGGGTCATGAAGGACCTGCGCCCCGATATCGTCATGTCCGGGGTCAACCGGGGCGGCAACCTGGGCGAGGACGTGCATTATTCGGGCACCGTCGCGGCGGCCATGGAAGGGGCGCTGTTGGGCATTCCCTCCGTCGCCTTTTCCCAGGAATACGACGACAACCGCAACGTGATCTGGGAAACCTCGGAATTCTGGATGCCGAAGATTCTGGAACGGCTGGCCGGTTACGACTTCGATCCGGCGATCCTGCTGAACGTGAATATTCCCGACTGCCCGCCCGGCGAGGTTGCCGGGATGGAGGTCACGCGCCAGGGCCGGCGCAAGATCGGCGGCGAAATCCAGGATGGCCGCGACCCCCGGGGCGACGCCTACTATTGGGTCGGGGTGCAGCGCGACGAGGAGAAGTTCCAGGAGGGCACGGACCTGGACGCCTGCCGGCGCAAGGTGATTTCCGTGACGCCCTTGAGTCTCGACCTGACGGCGGGGCGGGAGCTTGAGCGCCTGCGCGAGGTCTTCCCGTGAACCGGCTCCGCCCCGCGCTTGAGGAGGCCCTGGCGGCGGAGCGTGAAGAACTGCTGGAAAGCCTGCGCCGCCTGGGTGTCGCCGACGAACGGGTGCTGGAAGCCATCGGCCGGGTGCCGCGTGAACAGTTCGTGACCGAGGCCTTTCAGGACCGGGCCTACCGCAATCTGGCCTTGCCCATCGGCCATCAGCAAACCATCAGCCAGCCCTGGGTGGTGGCGCGCATGACCGAGGCGCTGGAGGTCACGGACCGCACCAAGGTGCTGGAGATCGGCACCGGCTGCGGTTATCAGTCTGTGGTCCTGTCGCTGTTGTGCCGCCGGCTCTATACCATCGAGCGCCATAAGGGCCTCAAAGACGAGGCCGAGCGGCGGTTCCGCCACTTCGGCCTGACCAATATCACCACACACCTGGGCGACGGATCGCTCGGCTGGCCGGAGCAGGCGCCGTTCGAACGGATCATCGTCACCGCCGCTGCCGAGGACATTCCCCCCGTGCTGCTGTCGCAACTGGCCGAGGGCGGGATCATGATCGTGCCGGTCGGCAGCCAGTCCGGCGATGGCGAACAGCGCCTGTACCGGGTCGACAAGGGGCCGCTGGGCCTGGAAATCGAGGACATGGGCGAAGTTCGCTTCGTGCCCCTGGTGGCGGGCGTCGCCGCACCGGCGTGACAGCGGGCATGAGGACACAAATGGCCGGTAGCTGGCGTGAAATCGGGAAGGCGGGAACAGCGGCGGTGCTGCTATGGACCCTGGCCGCCTGCGGCGCTGCCGAATGGCCACCACGCGGTGAGGCGGTGGGGGCGGCCCCGCGTGCGCAACCCCAGTCTCAGGCCCCCCTGCGCGCCGTCGAAGGCGTGGAGGCCCGGCGTCGCGACGGTGGGGATCTGACCTTCGTCGGCGCTTCGGCCGTGCGCGTCGGCCCGGGCGACACGCTCTATGCCATTTCACGCCGTCACCGGGTCGGCCTGCGCCCCCTGATCGAGGCCAACGGCCTGGAGCCGCCCTTCATCCTGCACGTCAATCAGCGCCTGGTTCTGCCGCGCGGACGCCAGCACACCGTTTCCGCCGGGGAAACGGTCTATGCTATCGCTCAGAAGTACGATGTGGAGCCCAACGAACTGGCGCGTATCAACGGCATCCGCCCGCCCTATACGATCCGCGTGGGCGAGGACCTGCTGATCCCGACCGGCACCCTGCAATCGGTTAAAGCACCTCATCGTCCTGACCCGACCCCGGAATCGGCAGCGATCCCCCCCCAGACCGGAACCCCGTCACCTGTCCAGGTGACGCCGCCGCACCGGCCCAAGGCGCTGGAAACCGCGCAGCGCGCCTTGCCGGGGCCGCCCAAGCGCAGCGGCAGCGGCTTCTACTGGCCAGTCTCCGGGGGGCGGGTGATTTCGCGCTTCGGAGGCAAGCAAAGCGGCCTGCGCAATGACGGCATCAATATTCGGGCACCCCGGGGCACACCCGTGGTGGCTACGGAAAACGGCGTCGTCGCCTATGTGGGGAACGAATTGCGGGGGTTCGGCAACCTGGTCCTGATCAAACACGACGGCGGCTGGATTTCGGCCTATGCCCATACGGACCAGCTGGCCGTGACCAAGGGAGACCGCGTGCGCCGAGGGCAGAAAATCGCGACCGTGGGCGACACCGGCGGGG
>DNMS01000122.1 GCA_003488105.1 Rhodospirillaceae bacterium | reverse complement strand
CCGGGCGGTTCGGCTGTGCCTATATGCTGTCCAGCGTGTGTGAGCCGGGGATGGATGCCGTGGCCGATGCCGCGCCCGATGCCTGCCGCGTGTTCCAGTTATACGTGCGCGGCGACAATGACTGGGTCGACGACAAGGTCCGCGAGGCCCAGGACCTGGGCTACAAGGCCTTCGCCGTGACCATCGATTTGGACGCCTATTCCCGGCGCGAACGCGACCTGTCCAAGCGCTTCGTTACCGCCGGCCGGCAATCCGCCGTGGGGGAAACGCATCAGGCCAAGTTCGATTGGTCCGACGTCGACCGCATCAAGAAAATCTGCAAGATCCCGTTCATCCTGAAGGGCATCGCCACGGCCGAGGATTCCAAACTGGCGGTCGAGCATGGAGTCGATGTGGTTTACGTGTCCAACCACGGCGGGCGGCAGCTCGACCACGGGCGCGGCTCGCTCGACGTCCTGCCGGAATGCGTCGATGCCGTGGCCGGCAAGGCCAAGGTTTGGGTCGACGGCGGTTTCACGCGTGGCACCGACGTGGTCAAGGCGATGGCGCTGGGTGCGGACATGGTCGGCCTCGGCCGTTTGCAGGCCCTGGCCCTGGCCGCCGGGGGCGAGGACGCTCTGGTGCGCATGCTGGATATCCTGGAACGCGAGGTGCAGATCGCGCTGATGCTGTCGGGCGTCACCGGTTACGACGAACTGGGGCCCGAATACGTGCACAAGGAGCTTCCGGTCTATCCGTCGCATCAGTTCTCGGCCTTCCCGCTGCTTGACGAGGGCTACTGAGCAGGTTTCCGGGATCATATCTCAAACGAAAAGGCCGGCCTCGTTCCCGAGGCCGGCCTTTACTTTAATATGCTGCCGGAGGGGGAAGGGGGCTGGGTCAGCCGATCTTCTTTTCCCCGCCGTCGCGGATGTACTTGTAGACGACGGTGAAGTCGGAGCCCGGCATGTCCTTTTCGCAGCCGTCGAAAATTTTCGAGACCAGCGTGGCGATCGCGTTGGGCGTGCCGGCCTTGTCCGAATTTTCGCGGAACAGGCGCACATCCTTGGCCAACAGCTTGGTGAAGAAGCCGGCGTTGAAGTTCTCCGTCATGATCTGGTTGGGGAACTTGTCGAGGCTCGCCGTGTTCATGCCGGTCGAGACGTTGACCACGTCGAGAATCGCCTTCATCTCGACCCCCTGGGATAGGCCGAACAGAACCGCTTCCGTGGTCGCCGTCGTCGCCGTGGCCGACAGGAAGTTGTTGAGCATCTTCACGACCTGGCCCTGGCCCGGCGTTTCGCCGACATGGAAGGGGTTCTTGGCGAAGGCTTTGAACGCGTCCATATGGGCGTCGAACACGTCCTTGGGACCGGATCCCATGATCGCGATGGTGCCGGCGATCGCACCCTTGCGGCCGCCTGAGACGGGAGCATCAATATAGGTGATCTCGGCGTCGGTGAAGATTTTGTCGATGTCCTGAGCCGCCGCTAGACCGATGGTCGACAGGTCGATGACGACCGAGGTCTTGCGGTCGTTGACCTGGACGATTTCCTTGGCGACCGTGGTGCAGATCGGGCCGTCGGGCAGGGACAGGAACACGGTGTCCGCATTGGCCAGAACGCCGGCCAGGCTGTCGTGGGCGATGGCCTTTTCATGGGCCCGCTCTTTGGTGCCGGCGGCGTCGAAGACGTGAACGGGCAGGCCGGCTTTGGCGATATTGTCGGCCATGGGGCCGCCCATCTGGCCCAGACCGATGAAGCCGTAGGTGCGTTGCTCGGTCATGCCTCAGTCCTCCAGATCGGTTTTAACGTCGATATTGGAGATGTCGATGCCCTGTTCGTTGAACACCTCGCGGGCCAGTCGGAAGGCCTCGATGCCGGCGGGAATGCCACAGTAGATGGCGACCTGGGTGCAGATTTCACGCAGATCGGCGACGCTCAGGCCGTTGGTGATGGCGCCCCGGAAATGCAGCTTGAATTCATGGGGCCGGTTCAGGGCCGCCAACATGCCGAGGTTGAGAATCGAGCGGTCACGCTTGGACAGGATGCCCCGGCCCCAACTGCCGCCCCAGCAGTATTCGGTCACGAATTCCTGGAAGCCGCGGTTGAAATCGTCGGCTCCGCCCATGGACTTATCCACATAAGCGTCGCCGAGCACCTCGCGCCGGTACTTCATGCCCATGTCATGCATTTTCGTTGAATTGGCCATTTTGGATGGTCTCCCTCGGGTGTTGAAAGTGTCACTTTGTATACATTCCTGATGAGGGGGCATATACCAGAACGGTTGCGGGGCAAGGCAAGTTTTTTGATTCGAATGAAAAACAGCCTCGGAAAATCTTCGTGTGAAAAGCCAAAATTGAGTTGTGAACCCGTTGACAACGGCATGGGGGGCTTCTAGGTTTCCCCCCTAACCCAGGGAGAAAAATAAGAAACTCCCGCATCAAAAACAGTGGGAAGGAAACATTCTGTGGGGGCACTCCTCGAGATTGATAATCTCCAGACGCATTTCTTTACGTCTGGGGGAACCGTTAAAGCTGTTGACGGCGTGTCGTACGACGTCAACGCCGGTGAAACCGTCGCCGTCGTGGGCGAGTCCGGGTCGGGGAAATCCGTTACCGCACTCAGCATTCTGCGTCTGATCCCGAAACCGCCCGGCGAAATCGTCGGCGGTGAAATCCGTTTCCAAGGCAAGAACCTGGCGTTCTGTACCGAGGACGAGATTCGGGAAATTCGCGGCCGCGATATCTCCATGATCTTCCAAGAACCGATGACGTCGCTGAATCCGGTTCTGTCGATCGGCCTGCAGCTGACCGAGCCCATGATAGCGCATTTGAAAATGTCCGAGGCCGAGGCCAAGGAACGCGCTGTCAAGCTTCTGGAATTGGTCGGCATCAACGAACCGCGTCGGCGCATCGAACAGTACCCGCACCATCTGTCGGGCGGCATGCGTCAACGCGTCATGATCGCCATGTCGTTGGCGTGTGAGCCGAAGTTGATCATCGCCGACGAGCCGACCACGGCTCTCGACGTGACCATTCAGGCGCAGATCCTGGAATTGATGAAGAACCTGACCCGCGAAATGAACGTGGCGATGATCATCATCACCCATAACCTGGGTGTGGTTGCGCGCTATGCGGACCGGGTCAACGTCATGTATGCGGGGCGCATCGTCGAAACGGGCAATGCGTCGGACATTTATCACCGCCCGCGTCATCCCTACACGCTGGCGCTGCTCAAGTCCGTACCGCGCATGGACCGTCCGCGCCAGGCCAAGCTTGATCCCGTCGATGGCCAGCCGCCGGATCTCACCCGCCTGGACGGCGGTTGTTCGTTCCGGCCGCGTTGCAAGTTCGCCATCGACAAGTGCAAGGAATCGTACCCGCCGCTCGAGGAAATGGGCGACCAGCACTACAGCGCATGTTTCCGGTCTAAAGAAAGTTTGGCGGAGATCGAACTATGAGTGAAGCCCAGACACAGTCCGGCGCGGATTACGGCTCTCAATTCCGTGGTCAGGTTTCCGATGAAGTCCTGATCACTGTGAAAGATCTGAAGATGCACTTCCCGATCACGGAAGGCATCATCGTTCCCCGCAAGGTGGCCGACGTGAAGGCGGTCGACGGCGTCGACTTCTACATCCGCAAGGGCGAGACCCTGGGTCTCGTCGGTGAATCCGGCTGCGGCAAGACGACCACGGGGCGTTGCATCCTGCGTCTCGAGGATCCGACGGCCGGCGAAATCATCTACGACGGCAAGGATATCTGTCAGCTTAACAACAAAGAGCTGATTGACGTCCGCAAGAAGATCCAGGTCATTTTCCAGGATCCGTACAGCTCGTTGAACCCGCGCATGAAGATCGGTGAGATCATCGGCGAGCCGCTGAAGGTTCATGGCATCATCCCCGATGAAGCCAAGCGCCGCGAGCGTATCGGCTATCTTCTCGGCCGTTGCGGTCTGCATCCGGATTTCGCCGACCGTTATCCGCACGAAATGTCGGGTGGTCAGCGCCAGCGCGTGGGCATTGCTCGTGCGCTTGCGATGGAGCCGGAATTCATCATCTGCGACGAAGCCGTTTCGGCGCTCGACGTGTCGATTCAGGCGCAGGTGATCAACCTTCTGGAAGAACTACGCGACGAGTTCAAGCTGACCTATTTGTTCATCAGCCATGACCTCTCCGTCGTTCGTCACATCTGCCACCGGGTCGCTGTCATGTACCTGGGCCACATGGTGGAACTGGCCGACTGCGACGAACTGTTCGACCATCCCCTGCATCCCTATTCGCAGGCGCTATTGGCTGCTGTGCCGATCCCTGATCCGGACCTGGAAAAGACCCGCGCACACACGATCATCAAGGGAGAAATTCCCAGCCCGATTAACCCTCCGTCCGGCTGCGTTTTTCACCCCCGCTGTCCTTTAGCTGTGGACTCGTGTAGCCAAAATATTCCAGACTTCAGAGAAGTGCGACCTGGCCATTGGGTGGCCTGCACGGAGGTGTGATCTCCCCCTTTTCAGGGAGGACACAAAAGAGTGGGGAGTGATCAAACATTCCTCGAACCATAAATGGGTAAGGAGACTTCACATGAGTAAATACGCACGTTTCGCGTTGGCACTCGCGGTGGGCACTGGGCTCGCCATGGGTGCGACCGGACCGGCAAAGGCAGAGACGCCGAAGAAGGGGGGGACCCTCTCTTACATCGTTGCTGCCGAAGCGCCGTCCTACGATCTGCACAAGGAATCGACCTTCGCGGCGGTTCACCCGATCCGGCCGTTCTACAGCCTGCTGATTCGGGTTAACCCGGAAAACCCGCAGTCGCCGACGGACTTCCAGTGCGACATTTGTGTCGGCGAAGTTCCGAAGCCGACCGACGGCGGCAAGACCTATACCTTCAAGATCAAGAAGGGCGTCAAATTCCACGACGGTCAGGTCATGACCGCCCACGACGTGGTTGCCACCTACAACAAGATCGCTTTCCCGCCGGAAGGTGTCGCGTCGGTGCGCAAAGCTTTCTTCAAGATGCTCGACAGCGTTACCGCGCCGGACGACGAAACGGTTGTCTTCAAGCTGAAATTCGCGACCGGCTCGTTCCTGCCGGTTCTGGCCAACCCCATGAGCCCGATCTATTCCGCCAAGGATCTCAAGGAACATGGCTACGACTGGCATGAAAAGAACGTGAACGGCACTGGCGCCTTCAAGTTCAAGGAAGCCGTTGCGGGTTCGCACGTCGACGGCGTGAAGTTCGAAGACTTCCATATGCAAGGCAAGCCCTACCTGGATGGTTTCCGGGCGCTGATTTCGCGCAAAATGGCCATCCGCGTTCAAGCCATCCGTGGCGACCGTGCGGCCATCGAATTCCGTGGTTTCCCGCCGAAACAGCGTGACGACCTTGTCAAGGCGCTCGGCAAAGACATCACGGTCCAGGAAAGCGATTGGAACTGCGTGCTTCTTTACACGCCGAACCATGGCCGTCCGATCATGCAGGACCCGCGCGTCCGTCAGGCTCTGACCCTCGCCGTTGACCGGTGGGGCGGCTCCCAGCACCTGAGCCGTATCGCCATCGTCAAAACCGTTGGCGGCGTCGGCTTCCCGGGGCACCCCCTGTCGGCCACCAAGGCCGAACTGGTTCCCCTGAAGGGCTATGGCACGGACCTGAAGGCCGCTCGTGAAGAGGCCAAGAAGCTGCTTGCCGAAGCCGGCAAGTCGGACCTCAAGTTCGAGCTGATGAACCGCGGTACCGACCAGCCGTACAAGATCGTCGGCACCTGGCTGATTGGCCAGTGGCGTCAGATCGGTCTGGAAGTGACCCAGCGGGTCGAGCCGACCAAGACCTTCTACAATGAACTCCGCAACACGAAGAACTTCGACGTGTCGCTGGACTTCAACTGTCAGTCGGTCGTTAACCCGCTTGTCGACACCTCCAAGTTCATTGGTTCTGCCGGCAACAACTACGCCAACATGAAGGGCCAGGACCAGCAGCTCGAAGAAGTCTACGAGCAGATGCTGCAGGCGCCGGAAGAAGCCAAGCAGCGTGAGCTGATGCGCGTCATGGAAAAGCGGGCTCTGTCCGACCAGGCGCACATGGGTGTCACCCTGTGGTGGTACAAGATCAACCCGCACCGTTCCTATGTGAAGGGCTGGAAGATCGCGCCGTCGCACTACCTGAACCAGAGCCTCGATCAGGTCTGGCTCGACAAGTAGAGTTGCGCCTGACGCAGCCTTAACAAAAACCGGGAATCGCCCGCCGCCGGATCGGCGGCGGGCGATCAACCCCGATAGAGGAAGACATGGGTAAGTATATCCTTAAGCGTCTGATCGCGATGATCCCGACCCTGCTCGGGGCCGCGGTTCTGGTTTTCTTTTTGCTGCGCTTAGCGCCCGGCGACATCTGTGAGGTGCGTCTGCTCGGCACCGGCGCCACGGTGGCTCAGGAGCAGATTGACATCTGCCGCGAGAGCCTGGGGCTGGACAAGCCGCAGATCGCACAGTTCTTTGATTTCGTCTGGGGCTATTTCATCTTTGATCTCGGCACTTCCATGTGGACGGGCCAGCCGGTTACCCATGAAATCGCCATCCGCTTCGAATTGTCCCTGCAGTTGGCTGTCATGGCGACCATCGTCGCCACGATTATCGCCATTCCGCTGGGCATCATCTCGGCCGTGAAGCAGAACACGCTCATCGATTACTTCGTGCGCGGGTTTGCCATCGCCGGTATCGCCATTCCATCATTCTGGCTCGGCCTGATGATCATTCTCGGGCTTCTTGTGTTCAGCCAAGCCTGGTTCGGCGAACCTTGGATGCCTCCAATCATGTTCAAATCGATCTGGGAAGACCCTGCACACAATCTGTCCCAGTTGATGTGGCCCGCCGTTGCGACCGGCTACCGTTATTCCGCCGTTGCTGCCCGTATGACGCGTTCGGCCATGCTTGAGGTTCTGCGTGAGGACTACGTTCGTACCGCACGGGCCAAGGGAATGGTCGAAAAGATCGTCATCAACCGCCACGCGTTGAAGAACGCATTGTTGCCGGTGGTTACCATTCTGGCGCTTGAGTTTGCGTTCCTGATGGGCGGGTTGGTCGTGACCGAGCAGGTGTTCAACCTGAACGGCTTGGGCAACCTGATGGTCGACGGCGTCGAACACCATGACTTCACGATGACCCAGAACCTGGTGATGCTCGTCGTCATCGTGTTCGTCATCACCAACCTTATTACCGACTTGGCCTATGCGTGGCTTGATCCCCGCATTCGCTACTCGTGACGGGATATAACGATGGTTACCGTTTCTGAAATACAAACCGAAGCCCAGTTCGAGGAAGTCGCGCCGAAAAAGCCGTGGTCGCAAGTCGCGCTCGAACTGTGCCGTAAGCAACCCCTCGGTGTGTTCGGCCTGGCGATCGTCTTTGTGATGATCATTGCCGCGATCCTGGCTGAAGTCGTCTCGCCGAATGATCCTCTCCAGGAACATTTCGATGCCATGCTGGCGGCGCCGAGTGCCGAATACCTGCTCGGCACGGATGAATTTGGCCGCGACATCTTGACCCGGCTTATCTACGGGTCTCGTACGGCTCTTCTGGTCGGCTTTGTTTGCGCCATCGTGGGGGCGACGGGCGGGCTCGTCCTGGGGGTCGCCAGCGCCTATTTCGGCGGCCTGTTCGATCTGATCCTCCAGCGCATCCTGGATGTGTTCATGGCGTTCCCGCTGATCATTCTGGCCCTGGCGGTCGTCGCCACCCTCGGGCCGGGGATCGAGAACGTGATGATCGCGATCATCCTGCCATTCATTCCGCAATGCGCGCGCGTGGTGCGGTCCAATGCTCTGGCAATCCGTGAAATCCCCTACGTGGACGCGGCCCGTGCCTTGGGCTTCAGCGATGCTCGTATCATCCTGCGGCACATGGTTCCGAACGTCATGGCGCCTTACCTGATCATGCTGACCACGTTCCTCGGTCAGGCGATCTTGCTGGAAGCTTCTCTGTCGTTCCTGGGCCTGGGTGTGCAGGATCCGACTCCGGCTTGGGGCCTGATGCTCAGCAACGCGTCCGAGTTCTTCGAGGGGGCGCCCTGGGTTGCCGTTTATCCCGGCGTTGCAATTTCCCTCAGCGTGTTCGGATTCAACCTGTTCGGGGACTCCGTGCGCGACGTTCTGGACCCGAAAATGCGTTCGCGCTAAAGGGCGGGAATGTACCTTAAGTTACGGATTGGGCGGCTTCGGCCGCCCTTTCCATTGGGGCCTCCGCATAAGGACCACTGACCATGACCAAACGCATCGCCATCCTCGGCTTTTTGCTTGAAAGCAATGCCTTCGCTCCGGTGACCACGCGGGCCGATTACGAACGGCGTTGCCTGCTTGCCGGAACGGATATCCTGGCCGAACTGGCGGCCCCCAATCCGCGTCTGCCGCTGGAGGTCAATGCCTTCTGCCAGCAGATGGAAAAGCTGCATCCCGATGCCTGGGAAATGGTGCCGATTTTGATCGGCGATGCGGAACCGGGCGGCCCGGTGGAGAAGGGGTTCTTCGACTGGTTCGTGGCCGAGGTCGAGACACGCTTGAAGGCGGCGGGACCACTTGACGGGGTTTATATCGTCAGCCACGGCGCCATGCGGGCGGAACATGAAACCGACCCCGACGGGCTGTTGTATGGCCGCGTGCGGAACATCGTCGGGCCGGACGTGCCGGTGATTGCAACCCTCGACCTGCACACCAACGTGTCCCAGACCATGGCCGACCATGCGGACGTGCTGATCGCCTATTTGACAAACCCGCACGTCGATCAGCGTGAACGCGCGGCGGAGGCCGCCCGCACCATGGATGAGATGTTCCAGGGCATGCGCCCGCAGACGGCCTTCGTGAAGGTGCCGATCGCGGCCCCCTCGGTGGTGCTGCTGACGGCGACCGGCCCCTATGCCGATATCATCAACATGGGCCAGGAAGTCCAGGCGGCGTCGAACGGCGCGATCCTCAACGTCTCCGTCGCGGCCGGGTTTATCTATTCAGACAGCCCCAAATGCGGCATGTCGGTGATCGTCACCGCACGGAACGACATCGCGTCGGCGCGGAAGTTGGCGGGCGAACTCGCGCGCCGCCTATGGGCTGACCACGAGCGTTATCAGAAAACCCTGACACCCTTGCCGGACGCCATCGCCATGGCCGTTGCCAACGGCCGTGACGCCGGGCGGCCGGCACAGATTATCGCCGACGTCGCCGACAATCCGGGTGGCGGCGGCACGGGCAGCACCATCTATCTGCTGAAGGGGCTGGTCGAGGCCGGGGCCGAGGGCGTGGTCATGGGCGTGGTGATCGACGGCGGCGTGGCCGGTGATGCCCATGCGGCAGGCGAGGGGGCCGAGATCACGGCCCACTTCAACCGCGCCCCCAAGACGGCTTTCGAGCAGGCCTATGAGGCTAAAGCCAAGGTTCTTAAGCTGACCGATGGTTCCTTCGTCGGGCGCCGCGGCATCCTGCGCGGCCGGTCCCTTTCCGTCGGCCCGGCGGCGTTGCTGGAGATCGGCGGCATTCGCGTCGCCGTGGCCACGCATCGCAAGCAATGTGCCGATCCGGCCATGTTGGAAATGTTCGGTGTCGACATCGCCCAGGCACGCACCGTCATCGTCAAATCGCGCGGCCATTTTCGGGCCGGGTTCGATGAATTCTTCCCACCGGAAAACGTTTACGAGGTCGATTGCCCGGGTCTGACATCGCCCGTGTTCAGTAATTTTACCTGGGGGCAATTGTGCCGCCCGGTGTTTCCGCTGGATCAGGATACGACCTGGACGCCCCCCGCGTGGTGACAGCATGAGCCTGGAAGCGTATCATCACCGTGCAACCCGCAAGGAAGGTGCCATGTCCCGTTTCGCTGCATTGCTGTTGAGTCTGCTTCTGTTGACAGCGCCGCTATCCGCCGTCGCCGGCAACAATGCTCCGGCGCCGGGCACGACGGCTGACATTCAGGATTACATCTCCGCGATCACCAGGGATTCGGACGAAAACCCCCATAGCTGTTACGAGACGGACGACGATACACAAGAGCGCCCGGACTTGGCCAACAGGCCGCAGTCCTAACCGCCGCCGCCTCTCTCCTTTCCCACCACCACCACGGAACATTTCACTCATGGCCGTTCACCGTACCTATCTGTTTGCTCCCGGAAACCACGCGCGCCGGGCCGAAAAGGCGTTCACCCTTGATTGCGACGCCGTCATCCTGGACCTGGAAGACGCCGTCGCCGTCGCCGAGAAACCGGCAACCCGCGCCCTGGTCGTCGAAACCCTGAAACAAAACCCCGGAAAGCGCGGATACGTGAGGGTCAACGCCTGGGATACGGATTTCTGCTTCAACGACATCCTGGCCGTGACCGGGCCCTGGCTGACGGGATTGGTCCTGCCCAAGGTCGAAGAAGCCGCGCAGGTTATCGCCGTCGACTGGATCCTGGGGAACATCGAACGGGACAAGGGCATGGAGGTCGGGTCCATCGACCTGCTGCCGATCATCGAGACCGGCAAAGGCGTCGCCAATGTCCGCGCCATCGCGGCGGCGGCGACCCGCGTGCGGCGGCTCAGCTTCGGCGCCGGCGACTACACCAAGGACATGTCCTTTCGTTGGACCCTGGCGGAGACGGAAATCGATCATGCCCGGGCCGAGATCGCCCTGGCATCCCGCGCCGAAGGGCTGGAGCCGCCCGTCGATTCCGTATGGATCCACATCAAGGATACGGACGGCCTCGTCCGGTCGGCGGAAAAGGTCCGCGACATGGGCTATCAGGGCAAGCTGTGCATCCATCCGGATCAGATCGGCCCCGTGAACGGCGTGTTCACGCCGACCGAAGAACAGGTCGCCTTCGCGGAGAAGGTCGTCGCCGCCTTCGAGGAAGCCGAGGCACGGGGCCTCGCCTCCATTCAGATGGACGGCTATTTCATCGACTACCCCATCGTCGATCAGGCCCGGCGCACGCTGGACCAGTGGCGGGACATCCAGAATCGTTGAACGCCCCGCCAGTCGTCCGGGGCGTCAGGTGCCGAGGAACAGGCCGCCGTTGACGTGGATGGTCTGCCCGGTGATGTAGGCGGCATCGGGCTGGCATAGGAAGCGCACGGTTGCCGCCATTTCCTTCACCTCGCCCTGACGTCCCATGGGGATGTTCATGGCGTTGCGCGGGTTGCCGGTCCCGGCCGAGGCCGGGCGCACGGTTTCCGTCGCCCCCGGCGACACGCAGTTGGCGGTGATGCCCTGGGTTGCGAATTCCGTGGCGATGCCGTGGGTGAAGCCGACGATGGCCGACTTGCCGGTCAGGTTGTGGATGCGGTTGGGCATGCCGATGTACCAGCTGACGCCGCCCAGGGTGATGACCCGCCCCCATCCGGCCTTCAGCATATGGGGGATGGCCGCCTGACAGAGGTGAAAAGCGCTGTCGATGGTGGTGTCGACGACGCGGCGGAAATCTTCATGCGGCATGTCCAGAAAGGCCTTCTGGCCGCGGGTCGAGGCATTGACGACCATGATGTCGACGCCGCCGAAGGCATCAGCGGCGGCCTGCACCAGCGCGTCGGCCCCGGCCTTGGTGGCGACATCGGCCAGCTTGGCGATGGCCTTGCCGCCCATGGCCTCGATCTCCTTGACCACAGAATCTGCGGCGGCTTGATCCTGCACACCGTTGACGACGATGTTGGCGCCATCAGCGGCCAAGGCCAGGGCGGTGGCCTTGCCGATGTTGCGCGACGATCCGGTGATGACGGCGGTCTTCCCCGCCAGTGTTCCCTTGGACATTCTTGAAGTTTCTCCCATATGGACGGGTTGCGGTTATGGGAGGGCGCAAGTGCCCTCCATTGCCCGCCATCTTATGGGGGACGATCGGCTTTGTCTCCTGACGAAGGCTGGTTCAGTCGATGAATTCGCAGCCCTTGTCGGTCAGGGCCTTGTCGACCCAGCTGCGGTCGATGGAACCGTCGGCGATGGCGGCCATCTGCTTGTCCTCGGCGGCCTTCTTCTGCCTTGAGGCGGCCAGCACCGTCTCGGCCTCTTCCTTGGGCACGCAGAGCACGCCGTCACAATCGCCCAGGATCAGGTCGCCCGGGTTGATCCGCATGCTGTAGAGCGAGATGGGCAAGCCGATTTCCCCGGGGCCGTCCTTATAGGGGCCGCGGTGGGACACACCCGCCGCGAACACCGGCAGGCTGTGGTCGAGG
>DNMS01000218.1:2814-3007 GCA_003488105.1 Rhodospirillaceae bacterium | reverse complement strand
GGTTCTCCTACACGGACGCCAACGGCAAATGGGCCGGCTTCGACGCCGACATGTGCCGGTCCGTCGCTGCCGCTGTCCTCGGGGACGGCGACAAGGTGAAGTTCATTCCGGCCACCGGCAAGACCCGGTTCACGCTGCTGAACTCCAAGGAAGGCGACGTGATCTTCCGCAACACCACCTGGACCTTCGTGCG
>DNMS01000218.1:1509-2574 GCA_003488105.1 Rhodospirillaceae bacterium | reverse complement strand
TCCAAGGGCGTGAAAAGCGCCAAGGAACTGGACGGCGCCACGGTCTGCATCCAGACCGGCACGACGACCGAACTGAACCTTGCCGACTTCTTCCGCGCCAACAAGATCAAGTACACGCCGGTGCCGATCGAAGACAGCTCGGAAGCGCGTAAGAACTATCTGGCCGACCGTTGCGATGCGTACACCACGGACGCCTCGGGCCTGGCCGCCACCCGCGCGACCTTCGAAAAGCCGTCCGACCACGTGATCCTGCCGGAAATCATTTCCAAGGAACCGCTGGGTCCGGTCGTCCGCCACGGTGACAACCAGTGGGAAGACATCGTCCGCTGGGCCGTGTTCGCCCTGATCCAGGCCGAGGAATCCGGCGTCACCGCCGGCAACGCCGACGAAATGGCCAAGACCCCGCCGAACCCCGACGTCGCCCGCCTGCTGGGTGCCGAAGGTGACCTGGGCGCCATGCTCGGTCTCGACAAGGCCTGGGCGCTACGCGCGATCAAGGCTCGCGGCAACTTCGGTGAAATCTTCGAGAGCAATCTCGGCACGAAAACGCCGATCGGTCTGGAGCGTGGGTTGAACGCGCTCTACACCGCAGGCGGTCTGCAGTACGCACCGCCGTTCCGGTAAGCCGGGACATACTCGTGCAAACGACCTGAACGATACGCGCCGGTGGGGGTACCCCTCCGGCGCGTCTTCGTTTCGGAAGCCGATAATAAGAAATTGCCTTCCCGTGCTCTGGGGAAGGAACAAGGCGGCGGAACACCGGTAAGGTTTAAATCAAACCGCCCAATAACGACAGGGGGCTGACGTGACCACGACTGTGGATCAAGGAAGCGCGACGGCACGGGGCGAACCCAATGTGCTGTTGAAGCTCTGGCGAAACAAGGAGACCCGCTCGGTCATCATCCAGATTGTGACGATGGCCCTGCTGTTCGCCTTCTTCGCCTATATCATCAACAATGCGGTATTGAACCTGCAGGCGCTGGGCAAGACGTTCAGCTTCGACTTCCTGCAGGAGCCCGCGTCCTACGACATCAACCAGACGCTGATCGAATACACCTCGCGGTC
>DNMS01000218.1:0-1336 GCA_003488105.1 Rhodospirillaceae bacterium | reverse complement strand
TTGCCGAAGCAGGCGATCAGCGTCGGCGATGCCTTGTTCCTGTCCAACCGCGGCGTCTATGCGCCGCGCCCCGAATTCCTCGACGGCTTCGGCTTTACCGTGGCGGCCTTCGGGATCGCGGTGATCGCCGCCGTGATCTTCCGCCGCTGGGCCAAGAAGGTGCAGGAGGATACGGGCAAGATCTATCCCGTGTTCCTGATCTGCACGGGGGTCATCATCGGCCTGCCGCTGATCGTGTTCCTGATCTCGGGCTCTCCCTTGGTGTGGGAACTGCCCAAGATGGGGCGCTTCAACCTGCAGGGCGGCGTCATGATGCTGCCCGAGTTCCTGGCCCTATGGCTGGCGCTGTCGTTCTATACCTCGGCCTTCATCGCCGAGATCGTGCGTTCCGGCATCATGGCGATCAACAAGGGACAGTGGGAAGCCGCGGGTGCGCTCGGTATTCGCCGCAACCGCGTGCTACAGCTTGTCATCATCCCCCAGGCGCTCAGGGTCATCATTCCGCCCCTGGCCAGCCAGTACCTGAACCTGACCAAGAACTCGTCGCTCGCCATCGCCATCGGCTACATGGACATCGTCGCCACAATCGGCGGCATCACGCTCATGCAGACGGGCAAGGAAATGGAAACGATGATCATCGTGCTGCTGATCTATCTCAGCTTCTCGTTGGTCATCTCGGCGTTCATGAACTGGTACAACAAGCGCATCGCGCTGGTTGAAAGGTAAGGGGAGGGGATCATGGCAAACACACAGAATCCCGATATGACACCCGGCCTCGTGAACGCTTACGAGCCAGGCGAGCATCCCGATTGGCCGGCGCCGTCGTCGGTCAAGGGGCCGGTCCATTGGATCAAGACCAATCTGTTCGGTTCGGTCACCAATACCCTGTTGACCCTGCTGACCATCTACTTGCTGTACAAGATCATCCCAGCCATGGTGGATTGGATGTTCATTGATGCGGCCTACACCGGGACCTCGCGCAAGGATTGCGAGGCCCAGGCCAGCGGCGCCTGCTGGGCCTTCATCGGCACCCGCCTGCAACTGTTCATCTACGGTTTCTATCCGGAGGCCGAGCGCTGGCGGGTCAACCTGACGGCGATCCTTCTGTTCGTCGCCCTGGCGCCCGTGCTTTACGACAACGTGCCGCATCGGGGCAAGGCGTTGATCTTTACCGTGCTTTACCCGTTGATTGCCGGTGTGCTGCTGGTCGGCGGCATCTTCGGGCTGGAATACGTGGCGACGGATCAGTTCGGCGGCCTGATGCTGAACGTCATCATCGGTGTCACCGGCATCGCCTTCTCCCTGCCCATCGGTATTTGCCTCGCCCTCGGGCGAC
>DNMS01000100.1:6415-9275 GCA_003488105.1 Rhodospirillaceae bacterium | reverse complement strand
TCTTCTATACCCACACAGCCCCCTGGTGACAGCGGGCGGGCCGCGGCCCGCCGCCGGACCGGCTACATGGCCTTGGCGCGAAGCCGCTGAGTCAGGAACTCCAGCACCACCACAGTCAGAAAGATGGCGAGCAGGATCGTGGCCACATGGTCGTAGTCGAACAGATCCCAGCGTCCTTTCAGTTCCGTGCCGATGCCGCCGGCGCCGACGATGCCGAGGACGGTCGCCGTGCGGATGTTGCGTTCCAGGATGTACTGCACATAGGCGAAGTATTGGGGCAGGACCTGGGGCAGCACGGCGAAGCGCAGGACCTTGAGCCGGCTGGCGCCTGTGCCGCGCAGCGCCTTCTGGGGCCCCGGATCGGCGTTTTCGATCTCGTCGGCGAAGAACTTGCCGAGGAAGCCGCTGGTATGCAGGGCCAGCGCCAGGATGCCGGCGATCGGCCCGAAGCCGTACATGAGCACGAAGAACAGGGCCAGGATCAGTTCCGGCATGGCACGGTTGAAGCTGCACACGGCCCGCGACGCCTCATAAAGGGCGCGGTGCGGGGTAAAGTTGGTCGCCCCGAACACGGCAAGCGGCACGGCGAGAAGGATGGAGAACACGGTGCCCCACAGCGCCATCTCGGTGGTTTCCCACATCTTCACGGCGACCTTGACCAGATAGCCCACCGGCTTGATCAGGAACTCGGACGTGACCTCCGTGTAATTGCTTTCGAGCACGCTGTATTCCCGCTCGGTCCGCACCTCCACATAGCTGAACAGGGGCAGGTCGTTCGGATCGAAGCCTTCGATTCGGTTGGTTTCCTGCATCGTGGAAATCTGCATGGGGAACGACTTGGCGAGGAAGTTCGCGGCCCCGTTGATGACCCTTGATTCGTCGGCCAGGCCGACCATGACCTTGATCGCCGTCCAGGTCTCCGTGACGGCCTTGTCCAGTTCCACGTTCTTTGCGGAAAAGGCGGCGCAGAGCGCGATGATCAGCAGTACACCGATGGTCCGCGGCGTGATCGTGCGGTGCAACTCCCAGGCTTCTGACGGCCGGGTGGCGGGACGGGCGGTTTCCGTTGCGTTCGACATGGCCGTTCTACCCCACCAGTTCCGCCCGCGCCGCCAGGGTGGCGGGGGCATGCGCCATCTCAGCTGCGGCGATGTCGGAATGGGGAACAGTGGCCGTCGCCGCCGGCTCGCGGTCATAGATGGCGCCGAGGGTTTCCGGCGTCAGGCCGTCCGGCGCGCCGTCGTAGATGACGGCGCCATGGCGCATGGCGACGATACGGTCGGCGAATTCCTGGGCGAACTCGACCTGGTGCAGGCTGCACAGAACGGTGGTGTTGCGTTGGCGCGAGGCGCGGCGCAACAGGTCCAGGACGTGACGGCTGACTGTCGGGTCCAGGCTGGCGACCGGCTCGTCCGCAAGCACCAGGTCCGGATCGTTGATGAAGGCGCGGGCGATGGCGACCCGCTGCTGCTGGCCGCCGGACATGTCCGAGGCGCGGCGGTGGATCTGGCGTTCCTCCAACTCGACCTCTTCGAGTAGGCGGCAGGCCTTGCGCTGCTGGTCGATGGGGAACAGCTTCAACATTGCGCGCCAGGTCGGCGTCACCGGCAGCAAGCCCGCCAGCACGTTGTGCAGAACGCTGAGCCGCGGCACCAGGTGGAGTTGCTGGTGGATCATGCCGATGCGCGAGCGCACGGCCATCAGGTTGGCGGGTTCCACGGGAATGCCGTCGAGCACGACCCGCCCCCCGGTCGGCAGAACAATGCCGTTGACGGTATTCAGCAATGTCGATTTGCCGGCGCCCGACGGACCAAGCAGAACACAAAGTTCGCCCTTGGGCACGGACAGGGAAACATCGCGAATGGCCCGGGTGCCGTCGGGAAACTGGTGTGAGATGTTGTCGAATTTGAGGATCGTCACGCTATCCGCTCCTGTTTTTGCTGTGCGTCGGGACCGGTCGGGCCGCAACCTTTTCCCATTCGGGAAACGCCGGTTGCGGCCCGTGCCGTCACCAGGGCGTGCGGGTCAGCGCAGGCCCGCTTTTTCAACAATTTCCGCCTTCACGGTCTTGGTCAGCGCCTTCAGGGTGCTGAGAGAGCCGAGCATCTTTTCCAGCGGATATTCGGTGTCATAACGATCAACCTGCTTGCCGCCGTATCCCCGGATGAACTGGGGGTCGACCATGGTGTGGATCTTGGCGAAAGCCGTGCGGATCTTCTGCTTCAGTTCGGGCGCCAGCTTGGGATTCATCGCGAGCGGCGGGTTGGGGATGCCGTCGCTTTTCGCCAGAACGACGAACTTGGCCGGATCGAGGACGCCCTTCTTGATCGCCTTTTCCCAGGCGTTGAAAGACGCCGCGGCGGCCGTCACGCGGCCTTCCTTGAGGGCGGCGATGGAATTGGTGTGGCTGCCGGCGACGATGATCTTTTCCAGGTCGCGGGCCGGATCGATACCCGCGGCCATCACCATGGCCATGGGGAAGTTGAATGACGAGGTTGAATTCGGGTCACCGACGGCGAGGCTCTTGCCCTTCAGGTCCTTGAGCGACTTCAAGCCCGCGTCCTTGCGCGCATAGATGCCCGAATAATACACGGCGTTGCCCTTTTTCACGTCGACGGCCAGAAGCTCTGCGCCGCACATTTCATGGGCCTGGCCGAAGGTCACGGGGCCGTACCAGCCGATGTCCGCCTGATCGTTGCATAGTCCCTGGACGGCGGCGGCGTAGCTGTCGCCCAGCTTGAGATCGAAGTGAACGCCGAACTTCTCGGTGATGGCGTTAAACACGGGACGGTAGTCGGTCAGCGTATCGCGCGAACCGATTTCGGCGGGCACCATGATCACGCGGACGGGCTGGCTGGCT
>DNMS01000100.1:0-6173 GCA_003488105.1 Rhodospirillaceae bacterium | reverse complement strand
TGCCGTCGGGCATGCCGGCCGCGGCGGCGGGCAGCGCGGCGAGGGCGAAGGTCGCGGCGGCTGCCAGAAGTTTGATGGATCGCATCTGTCGGTCTCCCTGAAACCTGATTGACATGTGAAAGGCGTTCTGGTGGCCGCCGGTGCGACGTGCCGAACACAAGCATGGTCACAGAGAGCTTGTGCAGTGGCCGTGACTCGTTCATGACGAAATCGTGAAATATATTGAAATCAAAGGATATTATGAGGATCAATCTGTTGAATCATCCACATTCTGCTTCCTTTCCGGTTTACGGTGCGGGTTCCGCGGCGGGCCAATCGCCAACAGATGAAGGCGCGTTTCAGCATCGCCATATCCGTCATCCCTGCCCGCGCCTTATGCTCTTGAATTCAAACTTCGTCCGCGCATCGGATCGAGCACTCTGGTACGCTTTTGTCAGATTCATCGGAGGGTCAGTGGCCATGCACGGGTCGCGGCGCGTTGGTTTCGGGTTCCTTGGCTTCATTGCAATTTGTGTATTGATCGGCGCCGGTTCGGCGCGGGCGGAATCCTGCGGTGAACTGGTCACGCTGTCCGGCCACGACGGCGTGGAACTCCGCTACAGCCTGGCCGGGCCCGCGGCCGGTGCGCGCGCCGCATTGGTCCTGCTGCCGGGCGGCAGCGGCTTTATCAAACTCGACGGCGACGGCTGCCCCCGCAAGCTGAAAGGCAATTCGCTGATCCGCTCGCGCCCCTTGTTTCACGACGGCGGCATGATCACGGCGCTGCTTGACGCGCCCAGCGACCATCACGGTGGCGAAGGGCTCGGCGGATTTCGTATCGATGCGGCCCATGCCGAGGATATCGGCCGCGTGATCGCCGATCTGCGCAAGCGCACCGGCCTGCCCGTGTGGGTCGTCGGCACCAGCCGGGGCGGCATCTCGGCGGCCAACGCGGCGTCGCGGCTTTCGGGGGCGGAAGCCCCCGACGGCGTGGTCATGACCTCGCCCGTGACCTCGGGCAAGATCGGGGCGGCCAAGCCCTGGGTTGCGGATACGGTCTTTTCCGTGCCGCTGGAAAATGCCCGCATGCCGATCCTGGTCGTGGTTCATGCCGATGACGAATGCGTGCGCACGCCGCCGGGCTTGGCGTCCGACATCACGGACAAGACCAACAGCAGCCGCGAACAGGTGGTGAGGGTGACCGGCGGTCCCGGATCAGGCGGGGGCGATAGCCTCGCGGCCTGCAAGGGCAAGTCGCCGCACGGCTTTCTCGATCAGGAGGCCGAGGTCGCCGCCGGGATCGTGCGGTTCGTCCTGGGCGGCGCCTATTAGTCCAGGTGCCCTGGGAACGGCCCGTTTCCGCCTGTTTACCGCCGGTATTGACCCCCGCACCCCGTGGGGCTATGTATGCGCGCCCTCGCGAGAGGGAATTTCGCCGCCGGCACCCCTGGAGGCCGGGGCTTTTTAAACTGATACGGAGTTATGCCATGTCTGGTAACACCACCATGACGGCGGAACCCCGCGATCGGGCAGGCAAGGGGGCAGCCCGCGCAACCCGCCGGTCCGGCCGCGTTCCGGCCGTGATCTACGGGGATCACAAGGATCCGATCCTGGTTTCCGTCGAACCCGTCGAACTTATGCGTCATCTGCATAAGCCCGGCTTCTTTTCCATGCTTATGGACCTCAACGTCGCGGGCGATCACCATCGCGTGCTGCCGCGTGACGTGCAGTTCCATCCCGTGACCGACGCCCCGCTGCATGTCGACTTCATGCGCATCGGCAAGGGCACCCGCATCACCGTCATGATCCCGGTCCAAGTCGAAAACGAGGACAAGTGCAAGGGCATCAAGCGCGGTGGGGTGCTGAACCTCGTGCGTCACGAAGTGGAAGTGCGCTGCGATCCGGAAAACATTCCGGACATGATCGTCCTGTCCCTCGAAGGTCTGGACATCGGCGATGCGCTGCGCATCTCGGATGCGGGCCTGCCCGACGACGTCAAGCCGACCATCGCCGACCGTGACTTCGTGCTGGTTACCATTGCCGCGCCGACCGTGGTCAAGGACGAAGCCGCCGAAGCCCAGGCCGAGGCCGAAGCCGAAGGCGAAGAGGGCGAGGAAGGCGAAGACGAGGAGGGCGGCGAGGAGTAATCCTCTCGTCCGGATCGGTTCCGGGGAGGGCGTTCCATGCTGCTTCTGGTGGGGCTCGGCAACCCGGGCCCATCCTACCGCGACAACCGGCACAACGTCGGTTTCATGGCCGTGGATGCAATCCACGGCCGCTGGCGGCTGGGCCCCTACCGGACCAAGTTTCACGGCGACCTTGCCGAAGGCACGATTGCCGGCGGCAAGGTCCTCGTCCTCAAGCCGCAGACCTATATGAACGAGTCCGGCCGCGCCGTTCAGGCGGTCATGACCTTCTACAAGCTGAAACCCGCCGACCTGGTCGTGTTCCATGACGAACTCGACCTGGCGGCGGGCAAGCTGCGGGTCAAGACCGGCGGCGGCCATGCCGGGCACAACGGCCTGCGCAACATCCAGGCTCATATCGGTCCCGAATTTCGCCGCGTGCGCATCGGCGTGGGCCATCCCGGTGACAAGGACAAGGTCGTCGGCCATGTGCTGAAGGATTTCTCGAAAGAGGATCAGGTTTGGCGGGGCACGCTGTTGGACGCCGTCGCCGACAATGCGGACCTGTTGATGTCCGGCGACGACGCCGGGTTCCAGAACCGGGTGGCGCTGGCTCTCAAGCCGCCGCGCCCGAAGGCACCCCGGCAACAGGACGGCGCCGGCCAAGACAAGGAAAAGAAGGACTAAGATGGGCTTCAACTGCGGCATCGTCGGCCTGCCCAACGTCGGCAAGTCGACCCTTTTCAACGCCCTGACGGCGACGGCCAAGGCCGAGGCCGCCAACTTCCCGTTCTGCACCATCGAGCC
Source organism: Rhodospirillaceae bacterium (assembly GCA_003488105.1). The sequence goes on along the minus strand of DNMS01000100.1, from coordinate 3,261 downwards.
CAATACGGGCCGCGTCGCCGTGCCCGACCCGCGCCTGGACAAGATCGCGGCGATCGGCAAGTCGGCCCAGATCGTGCCGACGCAACTTGAATTCGTCGACATCGCGGGCCTGGTCCGGGGGGCATCGAAGGGGGAAGGCCTGGGCAACCAGTTCCTCGCCAACATCCGCGAGGTCGAGGCCATCTGCCATGTCCTGCGTTGTTTCGAAGACGGCAACGTGGTGCATGTGGAAGCCACCGTCGATCCCGTGCGTGACGCCGAGACCGTGGAAACGGAACTGATGCTGGCCGACCTGGACAGCCTGGAAAAGCGGGTCGATGCCCTGACCAAAAAGGCGCGCGGCCAGGACAAGGAAGCGGCCAAGCAGCTTGAGATCGTCAACCGCTGCCTGGACCTGCTGCGCGACGGCCAACCGGCGCGCAAGGTTCAGTTGAAGGACGGCGAGGGCAAGGCCTTCCGCATGCTGCAATTGCTGACCGCCAAGCCGGTGCTTTACATCTGCAATGTCGATGAAGGCTCAGCCGCCACGGGCAATGCGTTTTCGGAAAAGGTCGCCGAGATGGCGGCGGCCCAAGGGGCGGGCAGTGTGGTGATTTCCGCCGCCATCGAGGCCGAAGTCGCCATGCTCGACGATCCGGCGGACAAGAAGGAATTCCTGGAAAGCCTGGGCTTGGAGGAAACGGGCCTGGCCCGCGTGATCCGCGCCGGCTACGAGCTTTTGGGCCTGGTTACCTATTTCACGGTCGGGCCCAAGGAAGCCCGCGCCTGGACGATCCACAAGGGCACCAAGGCGCCTCAGGCGGCGGCGGTGATCCACAAGGATTTCGAACGCGGCTTCATCGCGGCGGAAACCATCGCCTATGACGACTTTGTCGCGCTGGGCGGTGAACAGGCTGCCAAGGACGCCGGCAAGATGCGCCAGGAAGGCCGCGAATACGTGGTCAAGGACGGCGATCTGATGCTGTTCCGGTTCAACGTGTAGGGCGGTCTGTTTTAGGACGCCGGCTCTGCCCGCGACTTGAGGCGAAGGTTCAGCTTGTCCAACGCATCCATGATGGGGATGAAGAAGTTGAGGCCCACGGACATTTTCTCCGCGGTCCCGATCCCGGCATAACTGATGCCTACGGCGTTACCGTTCTGATCCAGCAACACGCCGCCTGAATTGCCCCCGTGAATGTCCACGTCGGACTGGATGTCTTCCAGGCCCTGGCTGTTGCTTGTGAACTTGCTGACGATACCCTTGGACACCGTGCCGGCCATCGACTTGTCGAGCGGCGAGCCGATGGCATAGACCTCTTCCGTTACCTTGACCGGGGTTTCGCGGAGCGGGACTGGAAGGTGGCCGCTGGGTTCGACCTGAATGATGGCGACGTCGCGCTTAGGATGGCGGCGGATGACTTCGCCCAGAATCTTGCGTCCGGTGATTAGGCGCAGGCGGACGAGATCGCGGTTCTCCACAACATGGAAATTGGTCATGATCAGGGTAGGTGAAATGAAGAACCCGGACCCATGGCCAAGGCCGCCTTCGACGGTCACGACGCTGCGCCGGACGTGATCGATATAAGCGGTGATCGGCTTGGTCCTGAGCGGAATTCTGTCGAGGGCGAGTTCCGCTGCATCCACTTTCTGAATGTCGGCGAAGCTGGGCTCTGATCCAGACAGCAAATTGACGAATTCCCGATCTGCCGCAAGATTGCGGACAGCGCCGGCAAAGGATTCATGAATGATGACCATTTCGCCATCGGTGGTGCCGGTTTCCAGCTTGGCCGCGCCATCGGTGATCGTCTCATAAACAACTTTGCGGTCAACTGTGGAGAACACTTGCCAGCGTACGGTCACCGCGCCCTTTCCCGTGATGGTGTCATAGGGAAAGCCCGTCCAGATGTTGTATTCGCGGCAGGCGTTCAAGGCGATCTTCTCGATCTGGCCGCCGATTAGATAGCTCGCCTGCCGACGGTTGTCGGACTGAGAGGCGAACATCTTGTCCGGGTCGCCGATCACATTGAAGTTCAGGCTTTTCATTTCATTGAAGAACAGGTCGGCGAATTCCGCGTCGCGGGCAAGGACCCGGCCCGAATTCCAATGGATGTTTCCCTGGCGGCCATAGCAGCCGGACAGACCCATGGCATAGGGCTCATATAAACCGATCACCGTGCCGCGTTTCACCTTCACGCCGACTCGGTCGAATTGCATCGTCGAGAGGGCCGAGGGATCATTGATCTCGACGGCGGCCTTTTCTTCGACCTGGGGGACAGGGACGTTCTGGATGGTACGACAAGCGGATAGACCGAGCAGCAGGGCCACCCCCACGAAAAACGGTTTCAGCATGATGGCCTCCTCGATTAGTTCTTGCTATGTTCTTATATGGGATAATTATTAAAAATAGAAAATCAGTCAATGAATTATTTTTCACGCGAGTATTTTCGCCGGATCCGGCGACAGGGGTTTGTTCGGGGGTGATTGATCTTCCGCCCCGCCCTGCCCTGCGCTAGGTTATCGGCCAAACCTACAAGACCATTCCCCGGGAGGACCATCATGGGACAAGACATCACGCTGACCGCCGGCGACGGCTTCCAATTGCACGGCTACCGCGCCGATCCGGAAGGCACGCCCCGTGGCGGCATCGTCGTCATCATGGAAATTTTCGGCGTCAACGAACATATCCGCGATCTGTGCGACCGCTTTGCCGAGGTCGGCTATCTGGCCGTGGCGCCGGCCCTTTATGACCGCTTCGAAAAAGGCTTCGAGGTCGGCTACACGCCGGACGACATCGCCCGTGGCCGGGTCATGAAGGACAACGGCAACGCCAATTTCGACAACGTGCTTCTGGACGTGGAAGCCGCCCGCAAAGTGGCGGCCGAGGCCGGCAAGGTCGGCATCACCGGCTATTGCTGGGGCGGCGTCGTCACCTGGGCCGCGGCCTGCCGCCTGGATTTCCAGGCCGCCAGCGCCTATTACGGCGGCGGCATCCTGCCCTATGTGGGCGAGCAGCCCAACGGCCCGACCATCCTGCACTTCGGCAAGCTGGACCAGGGCATTCCGCTGACCGACGTCGACCAGATCGCCAAGGCACATCCCGAATGCCCGGTCTATCTCTATGATGCCGACCACGGCTTCCATTGCGACATGCGGGGCTCGTTCAACCCCCATGCGGCCCAGGTCGCCAGCATCCGCACCTTCCGCCTGTTCGATGAACATCTGGCGGGGTAGGGGCAGATGACGGCACCCGGCACGCCACCGGTCATCGGGGTCATCGGCGGC
>DNMS01000225.1:3783-4116 GCA_003488105.1 Rhodospirillaceae bacterium | reverse complement strand
CAAGGTACCGCCGAATATATCGCCAAGCGCATGGACGCCCTGGTGTCCGAGGCTGAACGCGGTTGGACCGGCACGGCCCTGCCCGGCGGCGGGTTCTCCATCGACCGTACCCTGCGCGGCGTTTCGGAAAGCCACATCATCGACGGACAGGTGATCCGCTCTTCGGAGGCCCGTCGGCTCGACGGCATGGCCCCGGCCCTGCAGGCGCGCTATGCGCGCCACGGCACCCTGATCCTGAAGGAAAAGGAACACGTCATCACCGGGCCTGTGTCCCTGGTCGACGCGGTGATGGACGCCGGCAAGAAGGGCATCGGCGTGCAGCGCTATAAGGGT
>DNMS01000225.1:2161-3712 GCA_003488105.1 Rhodospirillaceae bacterium | reverse complement strand
GCGAAATGAACCCGGACCAGCTTTGGGAAACTACCCTGGACCCCAACGCGCGGTCCCTGTTGCAGGTCCGCATCAACCATATCGACGACGCCGAAGAGGTGTTCTCCACCCTGATGGGCGATATCGTCGAGCCGCGCCGCGAATTCATTCAGGAAAACGCGCTCAAGGTCGCCAACCTGGATATCTGATCGCCCCGGTCGGGGGGGGCGGCGGGGCGGTTTACTCCGGCACGGCCTTCCGCCTATGATCGCCGCAACACCGGGCCAACCCGGGGGGGGAAGGGCGGTCAGGCATTGAACTGAGTTCACTGGGGGGACCCCAATGGCGGATACGAATACGTCGGTCACGGCCTTGATCGAGGCGCACGAGGCTTGGCTGCGCGGCGGCGGCGATACCGGCAAGCGCGGCGACATGCTGCGCCTCAACATGCGGGACATGGACCTGCGGGGCTCATCCCTCGCCAACGCCAACATCCGGGAATGCGATCTGACAGGATCGGACTTGTCGGGGGCCGATCTCAGGGGGTCGTCCCTGATCTCGTCGGTCATGGTCGGAGTCAATTTCACCAACGCGCTGCTCGACTTCACGGACATGACCGATACCGACCTGCGGGGCGCCAATTTCACCGGGGCGTCCCTCAACGGCGTCGACATGTGGCGGGCCAACCTGAAGGGGGCCGTGATCGACCCGATCACCCTGCACAAGCTGCTCGACTGCCGTGAACCCGATGAAGCCTCCGCCTATTTTGCATTAACCAAATACTGACGCCCGCCCGTCCATAAGGCGCACATGGCCAAATCACCGCGTCCCCGCCCCCGTCCACGGGCGAAAAAGCCCACCGAACGTGCCCCCGCCGGGCCCCGCCGAAGCCGCCTCGCCACGATCCTGAAATGGGCCGGGGCGGCGGCCGTATGGATGGTGATCGCGGCCCTTGGCGCCGGGGTCTGGGTGTCCATCGGCCTGCCGGACATGGACGAGGCGCTCAAGACCGAACGCCGGCCGACCGTGACGATCCAAGCCGCCGATGGCACGGAAATCTACCGCGCCGGGGACCTGGTCGGTGAAACGGTGAGGCTCAAGGACCTGCCGCCGCATCTGATGCAGGCTGTCCTGGCGACCGAGGACCGGCGTTTCTACAGTCATTTCGGAATCGATCCCATCGGCCTCGGCCGGGCTATGGTGCGCAATATTCGCGCCGGGCGGGTGGTCGAGGGCGGGTCGACCATCACCCAACAACTGGCCAAGAATCTGTTCCTCACCCCGGCCCGCACGATCACGCGCAAGCTTCAGGAAATGGTCGTGGCGCTATGGCTGGAGTGGGAGTTTTCCAAGGACCAGATCCTTACCCTGTATCTCAACCGGGTTTATCTGGGGGCGGGGACCTACGGCGTCGATGCGGCGGCGCGTCGCTTCTTCCAAAGGCCCGCCGCCCGGGTCAATACCTACGAGGCGGCGGTGCTGGCCGGTCTGCTCAAGGCGCCGTCGCGCTACAACCCCGTGGCCTCGCCGGAACGGGCCCATGCCCGGGCCCGCACGGTGCTCGCCAACATG
>DNMS01000225.1:0-1936 GCA_003488105.1 Rhodospirillaceae bacterium | reverse complement strand
TACACTTACCTTTTGGTTGCAGGCGGTGGTGCAGGTGGAGAAAACCAAGGCGGCGGAGGCGGCCCGCGGCATCCAGGTCGCCGTCGTCTCGGCGCCCACGGGCAACGCGCGGCATTTCGTCGACTGGGTGCTCGAAGCGGTCTCCGACTACGTCACCGCCGGCGGCCGTGATCTGGTGGTCAAGACGACGCTCGACCTCGCCCTGCAGCGCCAGGCGGAAACAGCCATGGGCCGGGCCTTCATGGCGGCGGACCGGGCGCGGATGCAGGCGGGCGAAGGGGCGCTTATCGCGCTGACCCCGCAGGGTGCGGTGCGCGCCATGGTCGGCGGCCGGGATTACGGCAAAAGCCAGTTCAACCGCGCCGTCCAGGCGCAGCGTCAGCCGGGCTCCGCGTTCAAGCCCGCGGTCTATCTGGCGGCGTTGGAAACCGGGATGACGCCTGCGACCCCGGTGGTCGATAAGCCGGTTTCCTTGAGCGGCTGGCAGCCGTCCAATTTCTCCGGCAAGTACGAAGGGCGGATGACCCTGGAATACGCGCTCGCCAACTCCGTGAACACCATCGCCGTGCAGTTGGCGCAGAAAGTCGGCCCGGCGAAGATCATCGACACCGCGCGGGCCCTCGGCATTACCACGGACCTGCCCAGGGACGCCGGGCTGGCGCTCGGCACCGGTGAGGTTTCGTTATTGGAACTGGCGACCGCCTATGCCGTGCTGGCGCGGGCGGGCATGGGGGTCTGGCCCTATGCGATCACGGAAATCATCGGTCCGGACGGCGCGCCGCTGTATCAACGCCAGGGCTCCGGTCCCGGCCGCGCCGTGCCCGCCGCCCCGGCCCGCACCCTGACCGCCATGATGGCCAAGGTGATCGACGGCGGCACGGGCAAGCACGCCGCCATCGGCCGACCGGCGGCGGGCAAGACGGGCACCAGCCAGAATTACCGCGATGCCTGGTTCGTCGGCTTCACGCCGCAGTTGGTGACCGGCGTGTGGTTCGGCAACGACGACGGGTCGCCCATGAAACGGGTGACCGGCGGCGGCCTGCCGGCCCGCACCTGGGCGGTGTTCATGGGCGCAGCGCATCAAGGCCTGCCGGTTCTGGCCTTCGACGACATCGGCGACGATGGCAAGCCCGGATCAGGATCGTTCTGGGGTCGGTTGAAAAACCTTGTCGGTTCCGGTTCCGAAACGGTTGAGCCCGTAGGCGAAAACCGCGCCGGGGATTAGCCCTGGCCGGCCAGCCGGGCGATGGTCGCCGTGGTGCTGTGTCCCGGCGCCAGATCGGCGAGATGCACGCGCCCGCCGGCGGTCTCGACGACCTCGCGGCCGACAACCTGGTCGACGCGGTAATCGGCGCCCTTGACCAGAACCTCGGGCAACAAGCCCTCAATCAAGGTCAGCGGCGTATCCTCGGCGAACAGAACCACGGCGTCGACCCCGGCGAGGGACGCCAGCACGGCGGCCCGCGCGGCCTCGCCCTGCACCGGGCGGTCTTCACCTTTCAGGCGCCGGACCGAGGCATCGGAATTCAGCCCGACGACCAGGCGGTCGCACTGGCTTTTGGCCTGGCGCAGCAGCGACACATGGCCGGGATGCAGCAGATCGAAACAGCCGTTGGTGAAGCCGACCGTGAGGCCCCGGCGGCGCCAGGCGGCGGCCCGGTCGAGCACCTGTTCGAAGGTCAGCACCTTGGCCTCGGCGTCGCTCAGATCCTGGTGATGCAATTGGGCGATCAGGTCGCCCGCATAGGCGACGGCGGTGCCGACCTTGGCGACGACGATCCCGGCGGCAAGATTGGCGAGCGCCGCCGCACGGCCCAGATCGGCCCCGGCGGCCAGGCAGGCGGCCAGGGTCGCGACCACCGTGTCGCCGGCGCCGGAGACATCGAACACTTCCTGGGCTTCCGCCGCCAGATGAACGACCGCGCCCTCGGCGGGC
>DNMS01000168.1:2891-3130 GCA_003488105.1 Rhodospirillaceae bacterium | reverse complement strand
CGCCCCCCTGTGGTCCGAGGCCAAACGCCGGCCCGACCGCCAACAGCGGTCCGAGGTCAAGCTTGCGCGCGACGGCAGCGAGCGCACACTGTTGGTGCGCATCGCCGCCGAACGCCTGGCCGGTCAGTTGCTGGGTTTCGTCGTCACCTTCGATGACGTAACCGAACTCCTGTCGGCGCAACGCGCCGCCGCCTGGGCCGACGTGGCGCGACGCATCGCCCATGAAATCAAGAACCCGC
>DNMS01000168.1:0-2725 GCA_003488105.1 Rhodospirillaceae bacterium | reverse complement strand
CATGAAATCAAGAACCCGCTGACGCCCATCCAGCTGTCGGCGGAGCGCCTGAAGCGCAAGTACCAGAACGAAGTCACCTCGGACCCGGAAACCTTCACCACCTGCACGGACACGATCATCCGTCAGGTCGAGGACATCGGCCGCATGGTCGACGAATTCTCGTCCTTCGCGCGCATGCCGCAACCCTCCATCGGGCGCGAGAACCTATCGCACCTGATCCGCGAAGTCGTCACTCTGGAGCGGTCGCGCACGGAAGACATCACGATCGACCTCGCCCTGCCGGACGGCGACATGATGCTGCGTTGCGATCGCCGTCAAGTGTCGCGCGCCCTCACCAACATTTTGAAGAATGCCGCGGAAAGCGTTGAAAGCCGGATTCTTCAGGACAAGTCCGAGGACGGCGAGGGCGACCCAGGCCGGATTTCCGTCGCAGTGATCGATGGCCGCGGCCAGGGCGGCGGCGACGAAAGCGTTGCGGTGATCGTCGAGGACAACGGCATCGGTCTGCCCGAAGCCGGCCGCGAACGGCTGACCGAACCCTACGTGACGACACGCAGCAAGGGCACGGGCCTGGGGCTGGCCATTGTCCGCAAGATCATGGAAGATCATCAGGGTGACCTGCGCCTTGAGGATCGCCCTGGCGGCGGGGCGCGGATCAGTCTGGTGTTTCGGGACTTGGATGAAACCGCCAACGACGGCGACAAAGATCCCATGAAGGTCGCGACCGGCCTGGGATTGGGGTAGGGCTGTCATGGCACAAGACATTCTCATCGTCGACGACGAAGCCGACATTCGAACCCTCACGGCGGGGATTCTCCAGGACGAGGGCTACGACACCCGCGAGGCGGCGGACAGCCAGGGTGCGCTTGAGGCGCTATCGGCCCGGCAGCCGAGTCTGGTGCTGCTCGACATCTGGCTGCAGGGCAGCGAACTGGACGGTCTGCAGATTCTCAAACGGATCAAGCAGAACCACCCGGAAATCCCGGTTTTGATGATGAGCGGCCACGGCACCGTGGAAACCGCCGTCACGGCCATCAAGGACGGCGCTTACGACTTCATCGAAAAGCCGTTCAAGGCCGACCGCTTGCTGCTCAACGTGCGGCGCGCGGTGGAGGCGGCGCGCCTGCGCTCGGAAAACGAGGAACTGAGGCTGCGCGCCGGCTCATCCCTGGACCTGATCGGCGCGTCGGGGGCGATACGCGAAATTCAGCAGGTCATCGACCGCGCGGCGCCGTCCAACAGCCGAATTTTGATCTTCGGGCCGAGCGGCAGCGGAAAAGAGATCGTGGCACGCAACATCCACGCGCGGTCCAACCGCGCCGACGGGCCCTTCGTCATCGTCAACTGCGCGACCATGGCGCCGGACCGGGTCGAAATGGAACTGTTCGGCACCGAGGGCGGCGACGGTTCGCGGCGCATCGGCACGTTCGAGCGCGCCCACGGCGGCACCCTCGTGCTCGACGAGGTCTCGGACATGCCCTTGGAAACCCAGGGCAAGATCGTGCGCGTCCTGCAGGAACAGAATTTCGAACGGGTCGGCGGCTCCACCCGGGTGCAGGTCAACGTGCGGGTGATCTCGTCGACGACCCGCGACCTGCAGGCGGAGGTCGCCGCCGGGCGGTTCCGCGAGGACCTGTTCTACCGTCTCAACGTGGTGCCCCTGACGGTGCCGGCGCTGGCCGACCGGCGCGAGGACATCCGCGACCTGACCGACCATTTCATGCGTCAGGCCGCCGACGCCACCGGCCAGCAGCCCCGCCGCTTGGGCGAGGATGCCTTGGCGGCATTGCAGAGTTACGCATGGCCGGGTAACGTCCGCGAACTTCGCAACGTGATCGAACGGGTGCTGATCCTGGCCCCCGGCGACAACGACACGGTTCTGGGGGCCAACATGCTGCCGACGGAGTTTCTCGACGGAATGAAACGCAGCCCCATCGGCGGCAACGAGGGCTATCTGGCCAAGTCGCTGCGGGACGCGCGCGAGGATTTCGAGCGCGAATACCTGAATGCCCAGATGTCGCGGTTCAACGGCAACATCTCCCGGACCGCGCAGTTCGTGGGCATGGAACGCTCGGCCCTTCATCGCAAGCTTAAGTCCCTCGGCCTGACGGACGAAGACCGCGGGGCGTCATGACCGTTTCCCGCACAACCGCCGTATCCAAAGAAGGGCGTCCGGCATGAAGATCATCGTTTGCGGCGCCGGCCAGGTCGGCGTCAACATCGCCCGCCAGTTGGCATTGGAAAACCACGACGTGACCATCGTCGACCAGGCACCGGACCTGGTGCGCCGTGTGTCCGACACCCTGGACGCCCAGGCGGTGGTGGGCCATGCCTCCCATCCGGACGTGCTTGAGCGCGCCGGCATCGCCGACGCCGATATGCTGATCGCCGTGACCCTGACGGACGAGATCAACATGGTCGCCTGTCAGGTCGCACATTCCCTGTTCGACGTGCCGACCAAGATCGCGCGCATCCGCCAGAAAAGTTATCTCGACCCCATGTGGGCCAACCTGTTCTCGCGCGACAACCTTCCCATCGACGTCATCATCTCGCCGGAGATGGAAGTCGCGCGCGCCGTCGCACGGCGCCTGCGCATTCCCGGTGCCATGGACATGATCCCCCTGGCCGACGGGGCGGTGACGCTGCTCGGCGTGCGCTGCACCGAGGAATGCCCGCTGTTGAACACGCCGCTGAAACAGCTGACCCAGTTGTTCCCGGACCTCAA
>DNMS01000185.1:1424-10748 GCA_003488105.1 Rhodospirillaceae bacterium | reverse complement strand
CAGCGCAAGCATTATTACGAGGCCGGGACCGGTACGGCCCTGGCCAAGGCGGTCAAGTCGGGCCGGGTGCGGCGTGAAGACCTGTTCATCCAGACCAAGTTTACCTTTCGCCGCGGCCAGGACCATCGCCTGCCTTATGACGAGAACGCGCCCGCTGCCACCCAGGTCGCCCAGTCCTTCGAGAAATCCCTGGAACATCTGCAAACCGATTACATCGACAGCCTGGTGCTGCACGGCCCCTGGACCGGCGAGCGCCTGCACCCTATCGACTGGCAGGTGTGGCGGGCGATGGAGGCAATCCACAAGCAGGGCCGGGTGCGCCTGTTGGGGGTCAGCAATTTCAAGTTGGAGCAGGTCCGCCTGCTGTGCGCCCGGGCCGAGGTAAAACCCCGTTTCGTGCAGAACCGCTGCTATGCCGCGCGTGCCTGGGACCGGGACATCCGGGACGTCTGCGCCCAGGAAGGCATCCGCTATCAGGGATTTTCCCTGCTTACGGCCAACAGGGCGCTGGTCGATCATGCGATGGTCAAGAAGATCGCGGCCGGCCACGGCAAGACCCCGGCGCAGACGGTGTTCCGCTTCGCCCTCGACGTCGGCATGATCGCCCTGACCGGCACCAAGGACGCGGCCCATATGGTGCAGGATTTGGACGTTTTCGATTTCACTCTGACGCCCGCTGAGATCGCCGCCATCGAGAAGGCCGCCATGCCCCGTTGACTTGCCCGGCCGCCGTCGTTCAGGTTCTGTGTGATCTGCGGCGGTGTTTTGCCGCCGCCCTTGCCTCAGGAATCGGAATTGCCCCATGGCGCCCATCGGCCCCGTGTCCCTTGAACAGGCCTTTGCCCGCCATCAGGCTGGTGACATCGCCGGCGCGGCGGACATGTACCGCGCGTTCCTGGCCGCCAATCCGGGGCACGGCGATGCCGCGCATCTGCTCGGCGTTGCCCTGATGCAGGGCGGCGATCTGGCGGCGGCACGGTCGATGCTGGAACAGGCCGTCGCCATCGACGCGACCAAGGCGGCGTGGTGGAACAACCTTGCCCTCGCCCGCTATTACGCCGGGGATTTCCCGGCCGCCCGGGCGGCCGGCGACCGCGCCCTGGCGCTCGATCCCGGCAATCCGGATGTTCTCAACAACCGGGGTTTGGCCCTGCAGAAGCTAGACCAGCTTGACGCCGCGATCAGCGATTTTGAAGCGGCATTGGAACGCCAGGTCCGCGACCCCGAATTGTTTCACAACTACGGCGTCGCCTTGCAGGCGGCGGCGCGGCCCAAAGACGCCATGCGCGCGTTCGAGAAGGCGCTGCGGATATCCGGCGGCTGGCCTGATTCCCATGCCAGCCTGGGTGCCATCTATTTCGAACTCGGCCGCCGGGAGGACGCCTTCGAAGCCTGCCGCAAGGCGGTCGCCCTCGACCCCTTCCACCTGGGCGCGCATGAATGTTTCAAGACCCTCAAATGGGAAAGCGACCAACAGGATCAGATGCACGACACCTACCGATGGGTGTGCCGCGAACTGCCTGACCATCCCATGGCGCATCTGCAATACGGACGATGCCTGGTGACGGATCATTGGTTCAAGCAGGCGGAGCCGGTGTTACGCCGGGCCATCGCCCTGGCGCCCGACAGCGCCCAGGCCCATGGCCAGTTGGGTGCCGCCCTGTCATCCCTGGGGCGTCATGACGAAGCCTTGGATGCCTTGGCGCGGGCCGTTGAATTGGACCCCGAGGATCCGGAGATTTTGGAAATTCAGGGCGAGGCCCTGCTGCACGTCGGGCGTCCCGACGCGGCGGTGGCGCCGCTGCAAGGGGCGCATGCCCGCAATCCCCGCCGTTCGGGTGTCCTGGGCCTTCTGACCATCGCCATGACCGAGGCGGAAGACCCGGATGTTGCCCGTATTGTCGATTACGACAGCGCCGTGACCGAGATGTTCATCGACGTGCCCGACGGCTATGCCGATCTGCAGGCCTTCAATGCCGCCTTGCATGCCGAACTGGAAGCCCGCCACAAGGCCCTGCCGCCGCCGATCAACCAGACCATGCGCGGTGGTACGCAAATTCCCGACAACCTGTTCAACGGGCCGACCGGCACGGTCGCTTTGGTCAAGACCGGGATCGTGAAATCTCTTCGGCGCTATATCGCCGGGCTGACGCCGGATGCCGATCATCCCTTCCTGCGGTTCGTCAATCCGGATTTCCGGTTTACCGGCGCCTGGTCGACGATCCTGCGCGGCGCCGGCTACGACGCCAGCCACATCCACAACGAGGGCTGGTTGTCCGGCGTCTATTACGTGAAGGTTCCGGACCTGCCGGATGAGGTGTGGCAGACGGGCGAGGGGTGCTTGCAGATCGGCGCGCCCCCGGACGCCTACGTGAGTGCCCGCAATCGCACGCGCATCATGGTGCGGCCTGAGCCGGGCAAACTCGTGCTGTTCCCGTCCTACGTATGGCACGGTGTGCGGCCCTTCACGCGTGAGGACACGCGCCATTCGATCGCATTTGATGTGATTTAGGGGAAGTGGCGGCGCGCGTATTTGAGCCGACCGCGCAAAAAATTAGGGGCCTGCCTTAGGGATCGCGAAGGGGGGCTGGAGCGATCCAAAAAGCAGACCCCAAAGGTGGGAAGTCGAGTCCCGGTAAGAACCGGGGGTAGGGAGATAATCAGGTAGTCGTGGGCAAGTAACAGGTTGTAAGCGTGTATCTCAGGCAGTCAGGCGTCGGCGCCATCCTTGGCGATGAAGCGGGTCTTACTTGAACAGACGGCCGATGACGTTGCGGACATTGCGGACATCGCGGTTCCAGGCCTGATGGCGCAGGGCGCTCATTTCTTCCTGGGTCGGCAGGGCGCCGTTCGGCAAGGGCGCGGAATGTCCGATGTAGCGATTGTAAGCCATGTTAATTCTCCTTAAGCATCGAATGGGGTTCCGGGGTTGGTAACGGTAGGCTTGGAAGGTTTTTCCCTATTCGAACTCATCTGTTTGACCGGTCAAACCCGTGTGGTTCGGCGGGTTCCCGTGTTCTGTTGAGGAAAACTTACGGATTTCAGGGGCATGGCGCAAACGACCATTTCTCACTCTTGATTTTAGAAAATCTATAAGGTAAGCCTGGATGCATGAGAACGCTGCCGCCCCTGAACGCGCTCCGCGCCTTTGAATCCGCCGCCCGGCACTTGTCCATGTCGCGTGCCGCGGATGAACTTCATGTAACGCCAGCGGCCATCAGCCACCAGGTCAAGGGGCTTGAGGAATACCTCGGCGTGCAGTTGTTCCACCGCCAGCAGCGGGGGCTTGCCCTGACCGAAACGGGGGCTGCCTATCTGCCCGGCCTGCGCGAAGGGTTCGCCAAGCTGCAGGCCGCGACCCAGGCTTTGTACGATTCCGAATCCACGGGGCCCCTCACCGTATCCGTCACGCCGACCTTCGCCGCCAAGTGGTTGGTTCACCGGCTGGAAAAATTCACCAATCTGCATCCGGAAATTCAGGTCATGCTGGTCGCGACCTCGCTGAAGGTGCGGTTCGAAATGGGCGAGGCGGATGTCGCCGTGCGCTACGGCCCCGGCAATTATGCGGGCTGCCGCGTCGACAAGATGTTCGAGGAAGAGGTCTATGCCGTCTGCGCGCCGGCGCTGATGAACGGCGAAAACCCGATCCGCGAACCCCGTGATTTACTGAGCCACACGCTGTTGCATCCCGTGCAGCAGGATATCGACGACAGTTTTCCGACCTGGGAAATGTGGTTGCGCGGCCATGGCGTGCGCACCCAGGGGCCGATCCCCGGCCCCAATATCTCGCCCCACTGGATGCTGGTCGAGGCCGCCGTCAACGGGCAGGGCGTGGCCCTGGTCAAGGCCTCCGTCGCCGAGCGTGATCTGGAAACCGGGCGTCTGGTGCGGCCCTTCGCCGAGACCATTCCCGTCGCCCATGCCTATTGGCTGATCTCGCCCGAGGAAACCGCCGACAAGCCCAAGGTCAAGGCGTTCCGCGAATGGATCATGGCCGAGGCAAGGGAGCACGCCGAACACCACGCCGAACTGGAAGCCAAGCAGCAGGCCGAATGGGCATCGGCGCGCAAGCTTCAGAACGCGGCAGGCAAGGCCTGAGCCATGGCGCGGCCAGGGGCCGCCGACGATTTCGAAGGGGGGCCTTCGACCGGAGACCAAACACCCATGAAAATCACCATTCTCGACGACTATTTCGACCTTATCCGCGATCTGCCCTGTTTTCAGAAGCTCGCCGGTCATGACATCACCATCTGGAACGATCACGTCCAGGACACGGACGGCCTGGCCGCGCGCCTGAAGGACACGGAAGCCCTGGTCCTGATTCGCGAGCGCACCAAGATCCGCACGCCGCTGTTGGAACGCCTGCCCAACCTGAAACTGATCAGCCAGCGCAGCGTCTGGCCGCATATCGATGTCGACACCTGCACGGCGCGAGGCGTCGTCGTGTGCTCGGCCCAGCATGAAGGCACGCCCAGCTACGCCACGTCGGAACTGACCTGGGCCTTGATCCTGGCCGCCATGCGCCAGATCCCGCAGCAGATGGCCTCGCTCCAGGCCGGCAACTGGCAAATGGGCATGGGCCATTCCCTGCGCGGCAAGACGCTGGGGCTTTACGGTTACGGGCGCATCTCCCGCGCCGTCGCCGAGGTCGGCCGCGCCTTCGGAATGCGCATCCTGGTCTGGGCGCGTGAAGCCTCCCGCGAGGCGGCCCGCGCCGAAGGCTGCGATGTGGCCGACAGCAAGGAAGATTTTTTTCGGGACTGCGATATCCTCAGCCTGCACATGCGCCTCAAGGACGCGACCCAGGGCATCGTCAGTCAGGCCGATCTGGAGCTGATGAAGCCCACGGCGCTTCTGGTCAACACGTCGCGCGCGGGCCTGATCCAGCCGGGGGCGCTGGCGGCGGCGCTCAAGAGCGGGCGGCCTGGCATGGCGGCAATCGACGTGTTCGACCACGAGCCGGTAACCAAAGGTTCCGAGCCCCTGATCGACATGCCCAACGTGACCTGTACGCCGCATATCGGCTACGTCACCGTCGACGAATGGGAAATCCATTTCACGGACATCTTCGACCAGATCGTGGCCTTCGACAAAGGTGCCTCCATCAACGTGGTCAACCCCGAGGTTCTGGCGGGCTAGGGCCCACGACAGCAATAAGGAACGGCCATGGCCAATCTGATCTCCCGTGACTGGGTGCCCGCCGACTGTGAGGCGCTGGTCCAGAGGATCGCGGATGCGACGGCGGCGGACGGCACGAACGTCGTCGCGGCTCGCATCGACACCCTGATCGCCCGCAACCGCGATATCCACGACCGCGAATGCTTCAATCTGAACCCGGCAACCAATGTCATGAACCCCAGGGCGGAGGCCGCGCTGGCCTCCGGCCTGGGGGCGCGCCCGTCGCTGGGCTACCCGGGCGCCAAGTACGAAATGGGGTTGGAGGCGATCGAGGAGATCGAAGTCATCGCCGCCGAACTGGCGGCCGAGGTGTTTCGGGCGAACTTCGCGGAAATCCGTGTCGCTTCGGGCGCCCTGGCCAACCTATACGCTTTCATGGCGACCTGCCGGCCGGGCGACGCGATCATCGCGCCGTCGCCGGAAATCGGCGGCCATGTCACCCATCACGGGGCGGGGTGTGCCGGGCTGTTCGGATTGACGACGCACCCGGCCCCGGTCGATGCCTCGGGCTACACGGTCGATCTCGACGCCTTGCGTAAACTTGCGCGGGAGGTGCGGCCCAAGCTGATCACCATCGGCGGCAGTCTGAATCTGTTCTCCCATCCCGTGGCGGATATCCGCGCCATCGCCGACGACGTCGGAGCCAAGGTACTGTTCGACGCAGCGCATCTCTGCGGCATGGTCGCGGGCGGCACCTGGCCCGATCCCCTGGCCGAGGGCGCACATCTGATGACCATGAGCACTTACAAAAGCTTAGGGGGACCCGCGGGCGGGCTGATCGTGACCAACGACGCGGCCTTGGCCGAGCGGCTGGACGCCATCGCGTTCCCGGGAATGACGGCCAACTTCGACGCGGCCAAATCCGCGGCGCTGGCCATCACCTTGCTGGATTGGCGAGAATTTGGCCGGGCTTATGCCGATGAAATGGTGGCCACCTCCAAGGCATTGGCCTCGGCCCTCGATGACGAGGGCGTGGCCTTGTTCGCCAAAGATCGGGGCTTTACCACCTCGCATCAATTCGCGGTCCTGGCGGCCCCTTACGGCGGCGGACAGACAGCGGCCGTGAAACTTCGCCGGGCGGGATTTCTCGCCTGCGGCATTGGTCTGCCCGTGGACCCTGTTGCGGGGGATTTGAACGGGCTTCGCATCGGCACGCCCGAGTTGGTGCGCCGGGGCATGACCGTGGACGACATGCCGAAACTTGCCGGCCTGATTGCCCGGGCACTTACGGCTAATGATCCGGACGCCCTGGCGGCGGAGGTCTGCGCATGGCGGCAGACCTTCGACGGGATCGAGTTCATCCGGGGCTGACCGGCCGGGTCAGAACGGCCAGAACAGCAGGATCGCCGGCACGGCGACCACCAGCACCACGATCTGCAACGGCAGGCCCAGGCGCCAGTAATCGCCGAAGGCATAGCCGCCGGGACCCATGACCAGGGCGTTGTTCTGATGCCCGATGGGCGTGACGAAGGCGCAACTGGCGGCGACGGCGACGCCCATCAGCATGGGGTCGGGGTCGACGCCCAGGCGTTGCGACAGGGTGAGCGCGACGGGCCCCATGATCACGGCCGTGGCGGCGTTGTTGAGCACCGCCGAAAGCGCCATGGTCACGGCCATCAACAGGGTCAGCACGGCAAGCGGGTTGAGCGGCAGGGGGCTGTCCAAAATGCCCTGGGCGATCAGCCCCGTGGTGCCGGTGGCGTCGAAGGCATCGCCGACGGGGATCAGGGCGCCGATCAAGACGACCACGGGCCAGTCGATGCCGTCGTAGATTTCCCGTACGGGCAGGATGTTGAGCACCACCATGGCCACGGCGGCAAGGCCGAGAGCAATCGTGATCGGCATGATGTTGAAGGTCGCCAGCGCCACGGCGGCGGCGAAGATGGCGATGGCCATGCGGGCGTGGCGGTGACTGGCCTCGCCGAATTGGATGCGTTCCTGCAACGTCAGGCAGCCCATCCGGGCCATCAAGTCGGGCATGTGGTCGCGCGGTCCGTAGAACAGCACCAAGTCGCCGGGACGGAACTTGAACTGGCCCATGCGGCCACGAAACGCCCGGCCCTGGCGCGACACGGCCAGAATGTCCGTGTCGTAGCGCGACCGCAGGCGCAGGGACAGAAGCTCGCGCCCGATCATGCGCGATCCGGGGCGCACGACGGCTTCGGCCAGGTCCATGTCCTCGTCGATCATGTTCTCCGACTTGGTGCCCTTCATGGTGCCGACCTTGAGGTCCATGGCCGTGGTCAGCCGGTCCAATCCCTCGGACGAGGATTCCAGGAGGAGCTTGTCACCAACCTTGAGCCCGTCGCCCTGCGGCAGCTTGGCCATGCGCCGGCCGCGGCGGATGATGTTGACGATCAGCACGTCGCAATCGGTCGCCAGCATGCGCAGTTCGCCCCGCGTCATGCCGACGGCGTCCGTGCCCTTGACCACCGTCGCCTCGGTCACGAATTTGTCGATGCCCATGTGATCGCGGGTGGCGTCCTGCAACAGGCGGCGTGTGGGGATCAGGAACCGGGCAGAGACCGCCAAAAAGGCGACCCCGATGCCGGCAACCAGGATACCGACAGGCGTGAAGTCGAACATGCCGAAGGGTTCGCCCGTCACCTTGGCGCGAAAGGCGGCGATGATGATGTTGGGCGGCGTGCCCAGAAGGGTGATCAACCCGCCCAGGATGGTCGCGAAAGACAGCGGCATGAGCACCGCCCCCGCGTGGTACTTGGTCTTCAGCGTCGTCTGGATCGCCGCCGGCATGAGCAGACCCAGCGCCGCCACGTTGTTCATGACCGACGACATCAGGGCTCCCAGGCCGGCCAGCACGGCGATATGCCGCGCCATGCCCCGGGCTGAACGCTCGATGATGCGGGCCAGAATTTCCGATGCCCCGGTGCGTGCGAGGGTATGGCTGAGCACCAGGATCGCCGCCACGGTGATGGTCGCCGGATGGCCGAAGCCGGAAAAGGCCTCGCGCGCGGGAACCAATCCCAGGACGACCGCCGCCAGCAGCACGCTGAAGGCAACCACATCGTAGCGCCAGCGGTCCCATATGAACAACGCCAGGGCCGCCGCGATCAGTCCGACAATGGTCATCTGGTCAAGGGTCATGCGCACTCACTCGGCTTTCAACACAGAGGCCGTCCCGTGAGTGTGCGGTTCCGAAAGCCAAATTGAAAGGGGGCAATGGCGGTGCGGCTCATAGGGCGGCGCACAAAAAAAGAGGGCGGCCCTTTTAGGGGCCGCCCGTCAGTTTGCCTATCTACTTCACAAGTAGGGAGATGGCGCCGTTCCGCCCCGTTTCGCCGGCAAGGGGGCTCGCCGGCAGGGGACCGAAGTCCCTGGGGCGCCGCTGGCAACCAAGCGGCACATGGGTCGTGTCAGCAGGGTGTGGGAACACCAGCCCGAGAGGTGCGGGCCGGGCGGTCGCCGATCGGCGAATGGCGGAACATCCGGCCGATCACGTCGCGGACGGCTTCGGCCCGAAGTTGCCGGCCCCGGCGTACGCCGGCTTCGATCTCCGCGTGCGGAATGGCATTTCTGAGGTCAAGCGGTGTCATGGGCATGGTCGTTCTCCTCAAATCCGGATCAACGCGAAACGCGTCACCGATTGTTGAGGGAAGCCTAACCTTCGCAGATTTTATTGATAATTAGGATAAACGGATTATGATTTATGAAATTATTTCACTAAATGAGCGGTTTGGGAGGCGATATGGACCGGGACAGTGAAATGGCGGTGTTTGTCCGTGCGGTAAACGGCGGCGGGTTTTCCGCCGCGGCCCGCGACCTGGGCATTACACCGTCGGCGGTCAGCAAACTGGTCGGGCGGCTTGAAGATCGTCTGGGTGCGCGGCTTCTGAACCGCACGACGCGGTCGATCAGCCTGACCGAGGAAGGCCGCACCTATTATGAACGCGCGGTGACAATCCTGGAAGAGATCGAGGCGGCGGAACTGGCCGTGCGTGAGCTGCATGCGGAACCGCGCGGGGTGTTGAAGGTCAACTCATCGACGGCCTTTGGCCGTTATGCGGTGATCCCGCATCTGCATGAATTCATCGAGGCCTATCCCGAACTTCAGGTTCAATTCATTACTTCGGACAGCATGGTTGATCTTGTCGGCGAAGGTGTGGACGTCGGCCTGCGTATCGGCAC
>DNMS01000185.1:0-1232 GCA_003488105.1 Rhodospirillaceae bacterium | reverse complement strand
AGTCGGCCTGCGTATCGGCACGTTGACCGATTCCTCGCTGATCGCGCGGCGCCTGACGGCGGTCAAGCGGGTCGTTGCCGGCGCGCCGGCCTATTTCGAGCGCCACGGCATCCCGCAGACGCCCGACGACCTTGTTCATCACAACTGCCTGCGTGTCAGCTTCGAAACCTCCATCAACCGTTGGGAATTCAAAAGCGCCGATGGCCCGCGCATCATGGACGTGAATGGCTCTTTGATGGTCAACGACGCATCGCTGCTGTACGACGCGGCGATCGCCGGGGTCGGTCTGATCCGCGCGGCTCAGTTCCTGACCTGGGAAGCCTTGCGCGACGGGCGTCTCGTGCCGGTGTTGCAGGAATACGAGACCGAGGAAGGGCGCAGCGTGTTCGCCGTCTATCCCCCTGGCCGCCACCAGGCGCCCAAGGTCAGGGCGTTCATCGACTGGCTGGTCGAACGGTTCGTCAAGAACCCGCCCTGGGAACAGCAAAACACAGGGGCCGGACAAGGCTAGCCGATCATCGCCTGCAGGTTGTCGTCGAACAGCCAATTATAGGCCCGGTCGAGATCATGGAAACCAGACACGCGGTGGTCGGTGATTTTCCGGATGGCGTTTGATGCGGAGCCAAAACTGTCAAAGCCTGCCGGAAGGTTGCGGTTCGGCGGCAGCACCACGGCCTTGCGTTCAAGACCGGCGGAAACCGCGCGCGGAAACACATCGTTGGCAAGCCAGTCTTCGGAACAATAGAAGCTTTGCGTCAGATGGCGCATATCGGCCATCCAATAGCTGTAGGCGCCGGTTTTCAGCATCTCGCAGACATGGTTGCCGACAAGCCGGAAGTTTTCCTCCGTTTCGAAATTGCCGAACCAGAAATCAGTAATCAGGCGTTCCTGCGGATTATGGCCGATGATCGCGAAGGGTTGCCCGCTCTTCAACCTGAAGGTCCGGACTTCCTCCGCTTGTATATCTGACTTGGGGTTGAGGCCGGAGGCGGACATATTCATGGGATGGCTCCTGATCATTTCCCGTATCAAGTGCAATGCCCGTGCCAGCCATAAACGCCTGGTTCTGGCGGGATATGAGGATCGTCTAACCCAATCTGACCAAGACGAACGTCATAATGACAAAAGCCATAGTGGCGGGGCGGTTCGCACCGCCTCATCGCCATCGGTATCGAGTGCAAATAAATAACGGCCGATGAAATATATCGGCTTGATATAGTATAAGATTGCAC
>DNMS01000188.1:28483-31219 GCA_003488105.1 Rhodospirillaceae bacterium | reverse complement strand
CGAGATCGAGGCCCTGGACAACAAGGTGCCGACCCGCGCCCAGACCTCCATGCTGGCCGACCTCAACCGGCTTCTGGAATGGGTGACGCTGTGGTTCCTGCGTAATGGCAAGAAGGGGCTCGACATCGGCGCCCACGCCAGCGAATTCGGCGCCGGCATGGCGGAACTGGCCGATCACATCTCGGCCGTGGTGCCCAAGCATTACATCGACGACATGAAAAACCGCGCCAAGCCGTACCTTGACGACGGCGTGCCGACGGCGCTGGCCCATAAGGTTGCCCATCTGGTGAACCTGTATTCGGCGCCCGACATCGTCGGCCTCGCTAATCGGCGCAAGATGGACGTGCGCGAGGTCGCCAAGGTCTACTTCGCGCTCGGCACCCGGTTCCGCTTGGGCCGCCTGCGCGCCGCCGCGTCGAACCTGGAATCGGAAGACCACTGGCAGCAGTTGGCCGTGGCCGCCCTGGTCGAGGAGGTCTATTCCCACCAACTGGCCTTGGCCTCCAACGCCCTCGACCATCTGGGCAAGGCGGGCAAGGACACGGACAAGGCGATCGCCGCCTGGGTGGTGCGCAATCAGGCGGCTGTCGACCAGACGGAGGTGCTGTTGAACGAGCTGTGGACGACCGAAGTCAACGACCTCAACATGGTCGCCGTTGCCTCGCGTCAGCTGCGGGCCCTGGCGGATGCTCAAGCATAGAAAAAAGCCCGAAATTTAAGGAATAATCAAATCAAGGCATGTTTCTTGATCTTAAATTCCGGGCGTGTAGAGGCATTTTCGCCGTTGAAATTCCACCCTTATTAGGGGACAGTCCCGCATGACTTTCCCCGACGAAAAATTCACCGACATGGGCGCCTTCGCCGAGGCCTATTTCCAGGCGTCTCAGGTTGCCCAGGCCTCCGTCGATCGCGTGGCGCTGGCCAAGGCGGGTGCCCTGCTGGCCGGCGCCTATGCGGCGCGCAAGACCATCTATGTCTGCGGCAACGGCGGCTCGGCGGCGATCTCCAACCATCTGGTCTGCGACCATCTGAAATGTATCCAGACGGACACGGACCTGCGCCCGCGCGTGGTGTCGCTTGCGGCGACGATCGAGACCATCACCGCCGTGGCCAACGACATTTCCTACGACGAAGTCTTCGTCTATCAGCTGCGCACCCTGGCCGATCCGGGCGACGTGTTGATCTCGATCTCGTCGTCGGGCGATTCGGAAAACGTGGTGCGGGCCTGCGCATGGGCCAAGGACAATGACCTCGCGGTGATCGCCATGACCGGATTCGCGGGTGGGCGCACGCAAGGGCTGGCGGACGTCAACCTGCATGTGACGGGCGACAATTACGGCGTGGTCGAGGATACCCATCAGGCGCTCATGCATATCCTGGCCCAGTTTATCCGCCAGGACCATATGACCGCGGACCTCATCAAGAACCGCAAGTTCTGACGCCAAGTCCTTCAGGCAAAAGAAAAGGGCCGCTGACGCGGCCCTATTTGTTTTGCGCAAAACAACTTTCGCGGACCCATGGTCCGCTTTGGTTTTGCGACAAGCTGTCCCTGGATGGATTAGTGGCGGAAGTGGCGCATGCCGGTGAACACCATGGCGAGACCCCGTTCGTCGGCGGCGGCGATGACTTCGTCGTCGCGCACGCTGCCGCCGGGCTGGATGATCGCCGTGGCCCCCGCGTCCGCCGCCGCCATCAGGCCGTCGGCAAAGGGAAAGAAGGCGTCCGAGGCGACGACGGAGCCGATCGCCCAGCTGTCGGCGTCACCGGCAACCCGGGCCGCGTCCTGGGCCTTCCAGGCGGCGATGCGCGATGAATTGACGCGGCTCATCTGCCCGGCACCCACACCCACGGTGGCCCCGCCCTTGGCGTAGACGATGGCGTTGGATTTGACATGCTTGGCGACCGTGAAGGCGAAGGTCAGGTCGGCCATTTCCGCCGTTGTCGGCGCGCGTTTGGTGACGACCTTAAGGTCCCCGACCAGCCCCGCGTCGCGGCCCTGCAGCAGATAGCCCCCGGCAAGCGAGCGCACGGTCATGCCGGGCGCAGACGGGTCGGGCAGGGCGCCGGTGACCAGCACGCGCAGGTTCTTCTTGGCGGCCAGCACGGTCTTGGCGCCGTCGTCGATGGCCGGCGCGATGACGACCTCGGCGAACAGCTCGGCCACGGCTTCCGCCGTCTTGGCGTCGAGTGCCCGGTTGACGGCGATGATGCCGCCGAAGGCACTTTCCGTGTCGCAGGCGAGGGCCCGCTGATAGGCGTCGAACAGATCATCGCCCAAGGCCACGCCGCAGGGGTTGGCGTGCTTGACGATGACGCAGGCGGGCTGATCGGAAAATTCAGCGACCAGTTCGAACGCCGCGTCCGTGTCGTTCAGGTTGTTGAAGCTGAGCGCCTTGCCCTGCAGCTGTTCCGCCGTGGCAATGCCGGGCCGGGCCGGGCCGCCGGCATAGAACGCGGCTGATTGATGGGGGTTCTCGCCATAGCGCAGGACCTGACGCCGTTCGCCGGCGAAGGTCAGGCGGGTCGGGAAGGTGTCGCCCAAGTGTTCCGCGAACCAGCCGGAAATGGCCGCGTCATAGGCTGCCGTGCGTCCGTAAGCCGTGGCCGCCAGATGTTTTCTGAATTCGGGCGTGGTCGCGCCGCCATGGGCGGTCATCTCGTCCATCAACTTGGCGTAGTCCGCCGCATCGACCACCACGGTAACGTCGCCGTGGTTCTTGGCGGCGGCGCGGATCA
>DNMS01000188.1:24894-28428 GCA_003488105.1 Rhodospirillaceae bacterium | reverse complement strand
GGTTTACGACCAACAGGTCGATGGGCTGGATACCGTGATCGGCCATGGCCTTTTGATGATCGGCGTTGGCGCGCACGGCCAGCAGGCCGCCGTGGATCATGGGTTGCAGGGTCTTGACCCGGCCGTCCATGATTTCGGGAAAGCCGGTGAAATCGGACACCTCGATGACCGGCACGCCGGCGTCCTGCAACAATTTGGCGGACCCGCCCGTGGACAGGATCTCGACCCCTTGGGCGGCCAGGAAGGCGCCCAGCTCGGCCAGGCCGGTTTTGTCGGAAACGGATATCAGGGCGCGGCGGATCGGCTCGGTCATGCTTGCTCGGCTTTCTTTTCCTGGGGGGGCGGGGGCGGGACGGCGATGGTGCCGGTGAACTCGGGCACCAGGGCGCCGACAATCGCGGCGGCGGCGGCAAGGTCGTCCCGGCGGCAGGCGTCGGCGAGGCGGTGGAAGGCGGCCTCGACCTCGTCCAGGGTGACCAGGCGGGGCGTCGCCAGCAGCACGCCCGGCTGCATCGTCGGCACCGGCGCCTCGTCGCCGTGGAAGATTTCCTCGTACAATTTCTCGCCCGGGCGGATGCCGGTGAATTCGATCTTCACGTCCTGGTCGGGGACCAGCCCGGCCAGGCGGATCATCTGGCGCGCCAGATCCACGATCTTCACCGGCTTGCCCATGTCGAGCACGAAAATGCGGCCGTCGGCGTCGCTTTTGACGCCCAGCGCCGAGGCCGACAGGACCAGCTCCACCGCCTCGCGGATGGTCATGAAATAGCGCGTCATCTCGGGGTCGGTGACGGTCAGGGGCCCGCCCTCGGCCAATTGTTTTTGGAACAGCGGCACGACCGAACCCGTGGAGCCCAGCACGTTGCCGAACCGCACGGTGACGAAGCGGGTGCCGCCGCCCGAGGCCTTTTGACGGCTTTCAACGTCCATGGCCTGACAGACGATTTCCGCCAGCCGCTTGCTGGCGCCCATGACGCTGGTCGGGTTGACGGCCTTGTCCGTGGAGATCATGACCATGGCCTTGGTCCCGGCGGCGCGCGCGGCGCGGGCGACACACAGCGTGCCGAGAGCGTTGGTGTCCAGACCCTCGGCCATGTTGTCTTCGACCAGGGGTACGTGCTTGCGCGCCGCCGCGTGGAACACCAGTTCCGGGGCAATGTCGGCGAACACGCGGGCCATCTGGTCCGCATTGCGCACATCGGCCATCACCGCGCGGCGCGGGATGGCGGGAAAGCTGCGGGCAAGCTCCATGTCGATCTCGTATAGCGCGAATTCAGACAGTTCCAACAGCACGATGCCTTGCGGCGAAAACTGGCAGATCTGGCGCGCCAGTTCGGCCCCGATGGAGCCGCCGGCGCCGGTGATCAACACCCGGCGGCCGCCGATCAGGCTGGCCATGGCGTCGCGGTCCAAAGGCGTTTGCGGCCGGCCCAACAGGTCCTCGACGGCGACCGGGCGCAGGTCCAGCTTGTCGGTGATGCCGTCCTTGAAATCGGTCATCTTGGGCAGGCGGGCGAGACCCAGGCCCAGGCGGTCGGCGTCGGACAGCAATCCGCGGACGATCGCGCCGTCCATGGACGGCCGGGTCAGCACGACCCGGCGCGGCTGATCCGGGGTGCCGGCGAAGCGGCCGACGGCGGCGGCCAGGTCATGCACCGTGCCGACAACCTCAATGCCCCGGATATACTGGCCGACACGGCCCGGCCGTTCGGACAGCAGGCCGATGGCCCGGTATTCGGGCTGATCCGTCGCGGCGAGGGCACGGATGAACAATTCGGCTTCGTCGCCGGCGCCGGCCAGCAGCACGGGAATCCGTCCTTCCTTGGCGCCCTCGGACGGAACCGCCACAGCCCGGTCCTTGAGGATGCGGTGGACGAAGCGGGGACCGCCCAGCATGCCGATCAGCAAAATCCACTGAATGGCGAATACCGAGCGGGGAAAATCTTCCAGCCGGACCCAGATGAACATGGCGAGCAGGAAGATCAGGACGGCGAGGCTGACCGCCTTGGTGATCGTCAACAGGTCGTTGATGGAGGCATAGCGCCAGACCCCGCGATAGAGGCCCGCGACATAGAAGACAACGGCCGCCGCAAGGGTGAAAAACCCGCCGGCGATCACCATCACATCCGCCGGCAGTGTCCACATACCGTCGCCCAGACGCAGGTAGAGGGCGAGCGGGAAGGACAGTCCGGCCATGAAAATGTCATGGCCGTAGACGATCCATCCCCGGGGGGGAATGCGGCGGTTGGGCAATTTGAACAAGGCTAAATCCATTGCCTGTGATGATGCCGACGCTGGGCGCGGTCCGGCATGACGTCTTTCGCCCCTGCTTTTACCATCACTGCCCGGAACCTCAAGGGTTCGCGGCACCGCCCGGATGTCGGAACAGGGCCAACAAGCCGCCCGTCGCCCCCGTGGCGAGGGCCAGGGCAGGCCACGGGCCGGCCCAGGGAACAAGGGCCGCCGCCGCAATCAGCAGGGTGTTAAGGCCTAAAATCAGGAACGACACCCGGGCATGGCTGCGCCCGCCCTTGGTGGCCTGCTGGTAGAAATGGTCGCGATGGGCCCGCCAGGGGGCTTCGCCCCGCAAGATCCGCCGTACCAGGGTCCATGTCGCGTCGGCCAGATAATAGGCGGGCAGGATGAACGCCGGCGCCCAGGCGCCGGCGGCCGCCATTTCCAGCAACAACCAGCCGATGAGAAAGCCGAGCGGCACACTGCCGACATCGCCCATGAAAACCTTGGCCGGATGCCAGTTCCAGATCAGGAAACCGGCGGCAGCGGCGGCCAGACAAAGCCCCAGTCCAGCCTGGCCCGGCGGCACCAAGCCAAGGCCCGCAAGGACAACGACCCCGACCCCGATGCCCAGGCATTCGACGCCGGTGATGCCGTCGATGCCGTCCATGAAATTGAACAGGTTGATGAACCAGACCCAGCCCAGGCCGACGCCAATCAACGCCACGGGCGCGGGAACGGCGTCCGGCAGCCAGCCTGCCAGGGCCGGGTTCAGGGACAGGATCCAGGCGACCGCGGCGACATGGCCTGCGAACCGAAGCCCCGTCGGCACGCGGCGAAAATCGTCGATCAGGGAAATCGCGGCCAGACCCAGAGCCGCCAGGGCAAGGGGCCAAAGACCGCTGCCGCCCAGCCACAGCCAGGCCGGGACCAAGGCGGCCACGATCAACAAGCCGCCGCCCACGGGGGTCGGACGGTGATGGCTGCTGCGTTCGTTGGGATGGTCGAGGAGACGAATGTGCTGAAGCAGGGCAATCAGCGGCTTCGTGCCGAGCGCGATGACGCCGAACACCAGGGCGGCGGTCAATGTGGTGTCGAAGATCAAAGCCATGGCGGAGTTTACGCCTGGCCCGACGCGGGCGGAAGGGCGGGGCCGCCCAGCACCTCAGCGTACAGCCTCTGCACGGCGGCGGCGATCCTGTCCTGGGACAACCGGGCCTCCACATCCCGCCGCGCCGCGGCCCCGTACGACCGGCGCAGTCCGCCGTCGGCGGCCAGGCGGCCGATGGCATCGGCCAT
>DNMS01000188.1:12290-24781 GCA_003488105.1 Rhodospirillaceae bacterium | reverse complement strand
TGGCCGATGGCATCGGCCAGGGCCTGTGGGTCCCGGGGCGGTACCAGCAGGCCGTTCTCGCCGTCGCGGACCAGGGCACGACAGCCCGGCACGTCCGTCGCGATCAGGGGGCGGGCGCAGGCCGCGGCCTCCAGCAGGCTTTTCGGCAGGCCCTCACGGTAGGACGGCAGGACGGCGATATGGGCCCCCGCCCAGACGGCGGCGATGTCGTCCCGTTCGCCGGCCCACTCGACCAGACCTTCCGCGACCCAGGCGTCGATCTGGTCCTGTGTTACGGTCGTCGGGTTGCCGGGGTCGGGGGCGCCGACCAGGACCATGTGGATGTCGCATCCGCGATCCTTCAGTATCCTGGCCGCCTGGACGAATTCCTTGACCCCCTTGGTTTTCAGCAGCCGGCCCACCAAGACGGCGCGCAGGGGCGATGCGGGGGGGTCGGGCGTTACCGGAAACTGGGCCAGATCGACCCCCGAACCCGGAATAAGATGCATATGGCCAGCCCGGCCGATGCCGCGCGCCGCGAGGAAACTATGGTCGTCTTCGTTCTGCACCAGCATGTGGACTTGTTTATGGCCGCACAGGCGGCGGAGCACCCCCATCAGCAGACCGCCCAGCAGGCGGCTTTTCAGGGATCGCTTTGCCCCATCGTCGGTGAACAGGATGCCGAGCCCGGTGAAGGCGTTGATGACCGCGACACCGCGTGCGCAAAGCCGCGCCGCCAGGGTGCCATACAGGATCGGCTTGGCGGCGACGTTGTGGATCAGTTGGGGGCGAAAGCGGCGCAGGATGCAAATCAGGGCCGCGAGGTAGCGCAGATCGCCGATCGGGGACAGGCCGGCGCGTTCGACCGGCGTGTGAAACACCGTGATGCCGAGGGCGCGGATGGCGTCGGCATGGCCGGAAACCCGCGTCGCCACGGCGACCTCCAGCCCCATGTCCAGGGCGGCCCGCGCCATGGGCAGGCGATGGCGCAGAAACGCCCAGTCCTCGGTCACGATGAACAACAGTCGCGGGCGCTGGGGCCGCATGTCCGGCATGGCGATCAGCCGGCCCCGCCCGCCGTCACAGCCGCCACAGCTCGACCGTGGACGGGCGGCCGTCCCGCGCCAGCCGTGCGCGGACGTCGACGACCAGGCCGTCGTCGGCGGCAAGAAGTCCGGCGATCCAATCCCAGCCCCTTGCCAGATAGGCCTCATGCGGGACGGCCAGAATCACGGCGTCCGCTTGGCCAAGGGCATCATCCGCCGCCAATTCCACGCCGAATTCGTGTTTGACTTCCGCACGGTCGGCCATCGGATCGTGCAGCGTCACGTCGGCGCCGAAGCGTTCCAGCTCGTGCGCGATGTCGATCACCTTGGTGTTGCGCACGTCGGGCACGTTCTCTTTGAACGTCAGACCCAGGATGGTCACGCGAAACGACTTGATGCCGCCTCTCTTGGACAGGCGACGCATGGTTTCGCGGGCGATGAAGGGGCCCATCTCGTCATTGATGCGGCGTCCGGCCAGGATGACCTCGGGCCGGTAGCCGGCCATTTCGGCGCGATGGGTCAGATAGTAGGGATCGACCCCGATGCAGTGCCCGCCGACCAGACCCGGCGTGAACGGCAGGAAATTCCACTTTGTGCCGGCGGCGGCCAGAACATCGGAGGTGTCGATGTCCAGGCGGTCGAAGATCAGGGCCAGTTCATTCATCAGCGCGATGTTCAGGTCACGCTGGGTGTTCTCGATCACCTTTGCGGCCTCGGCGGTCTTGATGGTGGGTGCCATGTGGACGCCCGCCGTGACGACGGCGCCGTAGGTCTCGGCGACGATGCCGGCGGTTTCCGCGTCGCAGCCCGACACGACCTTCTTGATGGTCTCGAACCGATGTTCGCGGTCGCCCGGGTTGATGCGTTCCGGCGAATAGCCCACGAAGAAATCGCGGCCGTAGGCCAGGCCCGAGCGTTCCGCCAGGATCGGCACGCATTCTTCTTCCGTCGCGCCGGGGTAGACTGTCGATTCATAAACGACGATATCGCCCTTCTTAAGGACAGCGCCCAGCGTTTCCGTCGCGGCCGTCAGCGGCCCCAGGTCCGGTCGCCGAAGGCCATCAATCGGCGTCGGCACGGTGACGATGTGAAAATCGGCCTTGGCCAGATCCGCCGGGTTGTCGGTGAAGGTCAGGCCGGCGGCCTGAAGGTCGGCGGCGGTGACTTCGTGCGTGCGGTCGTGGCCGGCGCGGAGCTCGTCCAGCCGCGGGGTCGAGATGTCGAAGGCCACGACGGAAAACCCGGCGCGCCCGAAGGCGACGGCGACGGGCAAGCCGACATAGCCGAGACCGATTACGGAAATGCTGCGTTGAACTGTCATATCTTGGCTCTTAGCCCAATCCGGGCGGTTATAACAACTAGGTTCCGCATCGCGCGGCTAACGCATAAGATCGCCGCGCACCGCCGACCGCCCGACCCCGAACGACCGGACCTTGAATATGCCCAACGGTTCCAAGACCGCGATTGTCATTTCTTCGGACGCCAATTACTTCGATCTTCTCATGGGAACCGTGCGTTCCCTGCGGGACCGGGCGCCGGAATTGGATGCCGATCTCTGCATTCTCGATGTCGGGCTGACGGCGAATCAGGTCGTGGCCCTGAAGGATATAGCGGCCTCGGTGGTGACCGTCGGTTGGGATTTGGACTTTCCCGGCCGCGACCGCACGCCGGGATATTTCAAGGCGATGGTGTCCAGGCCCTGCCTGCCGGCCCACTTTCCCGGCTACGACACCTACATGTGGATCGATTCCGACGCCTGGGTGCAGGACGCGTCGGTCATATCGCTGTTTCTCGACGCCGCCGCCGACGGTGCGCTCGCCATCGTGCCGGAAATCGACCGCGGGTATGTCGCCCATTACAAGCGGCCCCGGCCCTATTGGCGGCGGCCCAGCCACCGCATGTACCGCTGGGCCTATGGCTGGAAGGTGGCCGACCGTCTGGGCCGCAATCCGATCCTCAATTCCGGCGCCTTCGCACTGCGCGGCGACGCGCCCCATTGGCAGCTGTGGCAGGCGGCGCTCAAGGCCGCGTTATGCCGCTGGCGCCTTCGGCCCGGCATCCGTGATCTCTATGGCCGGATTTCCGAACAGACGGCGCTTAACTACGTGGTGTTCGGCGACAAGGCGCCGGCGACCTTCCTGCCGGCCTACTGCAATTGGCTGTGCGGCCATGGGACGTTGAAGTTCGATCCCGTCCGCCGCCTGTTCGTGGAACCCCATGCACCGCATCAGCCCCTCGGCATCGTGCATTTGGCAGGCGATGGCGTGCAAAACAGGGTGTTTGACATCGTGCAGACCGATGGCGGCAGTATTTCCACCGGGCTTAAGTATCCGGAAGTTGCACCGCTGATCGCGCCGTCCGGTTAGGCGCCGCGCCGCCGCCAGGCCGCCCACAGGGCCAGGACCGCGATCAAGACTGTTCCGGCGATCAGCCCGAAGCCCGATTGCAGGGCCGCATAGGGGTCTGCGTAGAGCAGCCGGAACGGCAGATAGAACAGCCAGGCCGCGCGCAGCGTCTGCCCGAGCCAGCCCGAACTCTCCGTCAACCATCCGTCGAATAGCGCCAGGAGCGCGCCGAACGCGGCGAAGGTGATCAACACACCGAGCGTTCCCAAGCTGTAATAGCCGAACGAAAACAGATCGACTGGAATCCAGGGAAGCAGCTTCACCTGTAGGCTCAAAATCATCGGTGGTAACGTTTCGACACCGGAGAAATTGGGCAGCATGTAGGCTAGGCCCAGGGGAAGATCGATAAAATAGCGGAAACCGATGATCTCGGGCACAACAGTCAGGGTATGTGCCGAAACGATGTGTGGGAAGCCAAAGTCAGCCAACGCAAAAACAATATGATCATTCAGGGCGCGTTGCATATTGGACAGGATGGTAATGATTTCGCCAAGTGGGTCGTGACTGAAGGAATGCGATGTATTCAAAACGATCAACGCTGCCGCACCGACAACGGCGAAGGCAAAAATGGCGTGCCCTTTTGATTTGGCGAGAAAGCCCAGAGCTAAGACCGGGATAAAAATAAAGGCGCCCAGTTCCAGGCGACCGCCGACGTGGAGAATGCGCACGAGGGCCACGAACCATACGGCTGCTGCGAATGTTATGACCAAGTATTTCCGCCACCCCGGCAATCGGAGGGCGCCGGAAATCAGGATCAAAAAAGCCGTTAATCCGACCTGCGCCAGGACTTGAAGATACCCCCACTTCACAGTGATGTTGCCAGTGCGCACATGGATTCCGTTGTCGACTAGGTTTCGCAGGCCGGTGAATTGCGATGCGTATACGGCCATTGCCACTGTTGCCGCGATCCCGAGACCGAAGCCAATTATCAACAACCAGGATCGCGGCAGTTCGGCACTGATGAGCGGCGGGACAGGTGCGCGCCGCATCAAAAAATAGCCTACCAACATTGAACCATAGGCACCGAACAGGATGATGCCGGCATTGACGAACGCGCCTTCTGGAAGATTCAAGTGATCCGCGAGATCGATCAGGTACAGCCGAATGCCCCAGGGGTTCGGGTCGGCCGCACCGCGTGAGCCCATTTCCCAGGGGGTTCCCGGCAAAAACCATAAGAGGAACGCCGGCAGGCAATAGCCCGCGGCGATCAGCGCGTGGGCGGCGGTCAGGAAGGTAAACCGCCGGACCCGGCGGAAGTGCAGAATCTCCACCGCCGCCATCAATGCCATCAGGGCGCCGCTCAGGGTCAGAATGAAGATCACGGCGCAATCCTGTCCGGTGGCGCGGGCCGCGCCCAGGGAAGTATCCCCGTGCGGCGGTTGACGATGAATGCCGACAGAGCGGCGCGGAACACCATGGCCACCCCCGTCGCGACGGCGGCACCTTCGATGCCGAGGAGGGGAATAAGGATCAAGTTGAGGATCAGGTTGATGCCCAACGTTAGTGCGGATACCACGGCATTCGCGCGTTCAAACGGGCCGACCAGAAAGAACATCTCGACGGCCCCCATGGCGGAATAGGCAAAATATGCCAGGGCAAGGATTACGATGACCCCTCCGCCGGGCAGGAAGTCTGTGCCGAACAAGCCGAGGATCAGGGAGCGCCCCGGCAGGATCGCCGCCAGCATCGCCGCGCAGGCCACAATCGACAATAGCGTCGCCACATTCATGCGGCTCTGAAGCTCGGCGGTCTTGCCTTCGGCGAACAGCTTGGCCGCCATTGGGCCGAACCGGGCGCGCACGGCAACCACCGGAAAAATCGCCAGCAGCGCGACCTTGGCAGCGGGGGCATATAGCCCCGCCTGCTCCGTGCCCAGGATATGACCGATCATCAGGATATCCATCTGCGTCAGCAGGATGGTCAGGCCGGTGACAAGGACATAAGGCAGGCTGACCTTCAACCAGTCCCGCCACGGCGGCACGGGGCCAACCTCGGCTGCCGGTTCAGCCAGTATGCCGGACCGCGCATAGGCCATGAGAACGATCAGTATGCCCAGACTGACGCACAGGTTCACCGCCATCACCGCCACCGCATCAAGCGCCATGGTCTGGGCCAGGGCAAAAACGGCCGCCAGTAAAGCGAGAGGGCGGGCAACCTCGAACACCAGAGTCGATTGAACCACGCGCTCAAGACCTTGCAATACGGCCGCCCGTTGCTGGATCAAGGCCATCACCACGGTCAGTGCCAAGGCGCCGTACAGGGTGCCGCGCATTTCCTCGGCCGTTTGCGGCAGCGTCCAGGTAACAGCCGCCCAACCGACGACCACGACGAACGCCCCCAAAGTGAGGATAACCCGGTTGGAGAATCCGACGACTGCCGTCATGGCCGCGCGGTTGCCTTGCGCCCGGTACTCGGCGATGAACCGGACCATGGACAGGTTCATACCCGCCTGGATGAGGATGAACAGGATGCTCAGCCAGGACAGAGCGAAGACGTAAGTGCCGTAGGATGCGACGCCGAGCCAACGGGCGAACAGCACGTGCGACACAAAGGCCAAGCCGGCGCCGGCCACATTGACGGCGAGAATTTTCGCGCCATCGACGAACAGAAGGTCACGCGTCAAGGCGCGGATTGCCGGGGCAAGGCGCATCAAATTCCGGGAACTCGGTCCGTCAGACGCATCAGGACGTCCTGGGTCGCGCCCGCGCGGATGTCCCAGGAATGGGCGGCGACGATGGCGTCGCGGCCCCGGGCCCCCATGGCCTTTACGCTTGCCGGATCCGCAGCCAGGTCGGCGACGGCGCGGGCCAGGGCATCCGGGTCTTCGGCCGGCACGGCCAGGCCGCAATCGTTGTCGCGCACCAGATCGGCCTGTCCCGGAAAGTCGGACACCACGGCCGGTACACCGCAGGACAGGGTCTCGAACACCTTGAGCGGATAAAGCCCCGTGCCCGTGCGGTCGCCCAGATTGTTCTTCGGCACCAGGCCGCAGATGCTTCTGGCGACGATGCCCGGCAGCACACGGTAAGGCTGACGCCCGAGGTCGCGGATGCCCGGGTCCGCCGCCGCCGCCGCCTCGACCACCGGGCGTTCGGGCCCGTCGCCGACGATCACCAGATCGACACCCGAAGGCCAGGCCGGGGATTGCTTCGCGGCCAACAGCGTGGGAATGCCCTGCCAGCGGGCCAGCCCGCCGAAGAACACGGCGTAGCGTTCCGGCAGATCGACGTCACAGGGGGCGTCCGGATGGAACAAGTCCGTATTGGCGCCGTTGGGCACCACATCGACCGGCGTCGCCACACCTTGGTCGCGGACCCAGTCGGCAAGCTGCGGCGTTACCGTGATCAGGCGGTCGGCCCATTGGAACTGCTTGCGCCACATCCATTTAATGATGCCGGCCAAGGGCCGCGCCCAGGCATAGGCAATGGCGACGTCTTCATAAGGGCCGTTGATTTCGTGCACGATGGGCGCAGCGCGCAGCCGCGCCCAAAGCGACGCCGGAAAGGCCAGGAAGTGGGATCGAACGTAGACCGATTGTCCTTCCTCGAAGGCCCGCATCACCCGCCATTGCAGGCAGAGATATTCCATCATCCGCCGCGCCAGGCCGGGCCGTTTCCAGTGACCGGAATAGGACGGTACGAACAAATCGACGGTCCAGCCCCGGCGCTGCAGCCCGCCCACGATCTCGTGGATATGGGCATAGGAGGCCTGCCCCTCGCGGGGGGCTTCCAGGGCGAGATAGAGAAGATGCTTGCGCGCGGTCACGCCGTGCCACCGTCCTTGGCCAGATAGGCGGTGATTGCCTGGGCGATGCGCTGCGCCGCGTTGCCGTCGCCGTAGGCGTCGATGTCGCGGCGCGGTGTGTCCGTCTCCGGCGATTGCCACAGGCGGTTCCATCCGGCGTCGACGGTCTCGGTCCATTCCGTTTCGTCGCGCAGGGTGATGCAGGGCACGCGGTGGAAATAGGCTTCCTTCTGCAGGCCGCCGGAATCGGTCAGCACGCCCGCACTCGCCTTCACCAGATGCGTCATCTCGAGGTAGCCGAGCGGCGCCGTCACGGTGATGCCGTCGAGGGTCAGGCCGGCCCGCTGGAGGGCCGCCTTGGTCCGGGGATGTAGCGGCAGGACGACCGTGCCCGGCCGCGCCTTGAGGAATTCGATAACCTTGGCCAACTGCGTATCGTCGTCCGTGTTCTCGGCCCGGTGCACGGTCGCGACTTCGTACTGGCCGGGGGTCAGGCCGAGGCGCTGGACGACGTCCGAACCTTCCGGTCGTTCGGCGGCGGCGAGGGCGGCGTCGAACATCACGTCGCCGACCAGCATGACGCCGGCGGAAATACCTTCCTTGGCCAAATGAGAGACCGCCTGCGGCGTCGGGCAGAACAGCAGCGCCGCCAGATGATCGGCGACGCGGCGGTTGATTTCTTCCGGCTGGGTGCGGCGGAACGACCGCAGGCCAGCCTCGACATGGAACACGGGAATGTCCAACTTCGCCGCGACCAATGCGGCGGCCAGGGTCGAATTGGTGTCGCCGTAAATAAGAAGTCCGTCGGGCCGGTCGGCGGTCAGAACAGGTTCCAGCGCGATCAGCATGCGCCCGGTCATATCGCCGTGGCCGCCGCCGCTGATGCCCAGGTTGTGATCGGGCGTCGACAGGCCAAGCTCACGGAAGAACACGTCGGACATGCCGTCGTCGAAATGCTGACCCGTGTGGATCAGGGTTTCCTCGATGCCCGCGTCCCGGAAGGCGCGCGACACAGGTCCGGCCTTGATGAACTGGGGGCGCGCCCCGACGACGGTTGCGATGCGGGTCACGCGCCGACTGCTTCTTTCAACGCGGTCAGGATGCGGTCCTGGGTCGCGGCGTCCAGATAGGGATGCATGGGCAGGCTCAGCACGTCATGGGCCAGGGCCTGCGATACCGGCGTGCCGTTTCCGGCGCGGGGATAATGGGCATAGGCGGGCTGATCCGATAGGGCCACCGGGTAATAGACCGCTGTCGGCACGCCCTGGTCCTTCAGCGTCGCGGCGACGGCGTCGCGGTCGGCAACGCGGATCGTGTACTGGGCCCAGGCGCTGACCGCGCCGTCGATCACGGCGGGCGGCGTGGCGATGCCGGCAAGGCCCTCGGCATAGCGGGCGGCGACGGCTTGGCGCTTTTCGATCTCGTCCGCGAAAATGTCGAGCTTGGCCAGCAGCACGGCCGCCTGGATGGTGTCCAAGCGCGCGTTCAGGCCGACCGCCACGTTGTCGTATTTGTTGGTGCCCTGGCCATGCACGCGCAGGCTCCGCATGCGGGCCGCCAGGTCGGCGTCGTCGGTCAGCACCGCCCCGCCGTCGCCGTAACAGCCCAAGGGCTTGGCCGGGAAAAAGCTGACGGATGTCGCGTCGCCCCAGGACCCGACCGGCTTTCCGTTCAGAGCCCCGCCGTAGCTTTGCGCGGAATCCGCCATCACCTTCAGGCCGTGGGCGTCGGCGATCTTCTGGATCGCCGGATAGTCGGCGGGCTGGCCGAACAGATCGACGGGGATGATCGCCTTCAGGTTCAGGCCCGCGTCCTTGGCCGTGGTGATGGCGCTTTCGACGCTTGCCGGGTCCATGTTGAAGGTGTCGGGCAGGACGTCGCAGAACACCGGCGTGGCACCGGTCAGCGCCACCACTTCGGCGGTCGAGGCGAAGGTCATGGCCGGCACGATGACCGCGTCGCCGGGCCCGATGCCCCAGGCCATGAGCACGAGCAGAAGCGAGTCCGTGCCGCTGGAACAACTGACGCAATGGGCGGCGCCGCCCATGTCGGCCAGACGTTTTTCCAGTTCCGCGACCTCGGGCCCCATGATGAAGCGGCCGTGGTCGAGAACCTTGGCGATGGCCCGGTCCACCGCGTCGCCGAGGCGCGCGCGCTGGGCCTGAAGGTCGATGAAGGCGATGGGAGAGGCGCTCATGAGGTGATTTCTTTCAATGTGCCGGTATCGGTGACTTTATATTTACGGCCTTCGCGCGGACAGACCAGATCGTCGCCCAAACGCTCGCCCGCATGACTGACCCAGCCGATGCGTCGGGCCGGAACGCCGGCCATCAGGGCGTGGGCCGGAACGTCGGAGGTCACGACCGCACCTGCCGCGATCATGCAGTAATCGCCGAGCGCATGACCGCAGACGATGGTCGCGTTGGCGCCGATGGTCGCCCCCTCGCCGACCGGGGTTTCCCGGAAATCGTCCTTGCGGTCGACCTCGGCGCGTGGCGTCAGGACGTTGGTGAACACGCAGCTTGGCCCGCAGAACACGCCCCGCCCCAGGGTCACGCCCTTGTAGACGCTGACGTTGTTCTGGATCTTGCAGTTGTCGCCGATGGTCACGTCCGGCCCGATCGAGGCGTTCTGTCCGACCACCACGCCGGTGCCGATTTTGGTTCCCGGCAAGACGTGCGAGAAATGCCAGATCCTGGTGCCGCTGCCGATGGTCACGCCGTCGTCGACGACCGCCGTCTGGTGAACCTTGGCGCCGGGAAACCGGCCCGTGCCGATCGCATCGCGTGTCGCACTCATGTCCGTCTCCGCCCGTTCCAATACGCTCAATACCCGCATGCCCTCGGCGCCGTCCGTGCGGGGTGTTGCGCCCGTCGCGACGCAGTCCAGGAAATGGCCGCACTCCATCGCCAAGGGTTCGCCCTCGTCCAGGGCGACGGGCATGGCTTCGGCCTTTTCCGGCGTCGGCACGCCGTCACGCCAATCGATGCGGTGAGGATAAAGCAGCAGTTTGCGTTCCCACGGTTCGCCGTCGTTGAACACGGCCATGGCCTTGTCGCCGACCACGACCAGTTTCTGTTCCTTAAAGGGATGCAGCCAGGATACGAAGACATGGGCCTGCACACCGCCGGGGAAGGTCAGATGCGTGGTCGTGACGTCGGCGATGACGTCGTGCAGGTAGCTGCCGCCCTCGGCGCGCACGGCCGTCGGCGCGTCGCCGACCAGGGCCAGGATCATGGAAATGTCGTGCGGCGCGAAGGACCACAGCGCGTTTTCCTCGCGCCGGATCTTGCCCAGGTTCAGGCGGTTGGAATAGAGGTATTGCAGTTGGCCCAATTCCCCCGCGCGGACCATTTCGGTCAGCTTGATGAAGGCCGGATGGTACTGCAGCAGATGGCCGACCATGAGGATGCGGCCGGCCGCCTCGGCGGCGGCCAGCACGCCCTCGGCCTCGGCGACGGTCAGCGCCAGGGGCTTTTCCACGAACACATGCTTGCCGGCCTTCAGGGCCTGGATGGCAAGGGCGGCATGGGCCTCGGCCGGGGCGGCGATGACGACACCCGAAATGGCGGGATCGGCCAGGATGGCGGCATAGTCCTTGACCGGAACATCGTAGGTTTCCGACATCGAGGCGGCCAAATCTGGGTTGGCGTCGGCCACGGCGGCCAACGCCCCCAGCGCATGGAAATTGCGCACATGGTTCTTGCCCCAATGGCCGCAGCCGATGACGGCGACTTTGGGTGTCGTGGGTGTTTTGGAAGCTGTCATGCGGGATGGGTCATTTCGTCTCTGGGGTGATGGTCACAGCGGCGAACACGGCGTTCAGGCCGGGGCATTGGGTGAATTCATGCACCGTGCCGATGTCTTCCAGCAAGGCTTTCAGCCGATTTTCCGTGAAATAATGAAAATGCAGGCTGTCCAGCGGTTTTCCCGCTGCGAGCTTTCGTTCCCGGCGCGTCAGGTGCCAGGCGACGCGCGGCCAGGTGAGGGCGCCGTACAGCCAGAAGGCCAAAGTCCGGGTCAAGGCGTTGCGATGCTTTTGGCACAGATCGATTATCCGTGTGGACAGTTCGGAACGCGCGATCAGGGGCGAATCATGCAAACCGCTCCAGATGATTACGCGGCCTCGGCCGGTGAGTTGCGCGGCCAGGGCCAAGGCGGCCTTGGCATCCTCGAAGTGATCCAGCGAGGTCGCAAACACTGCCAGGCCGAAATTTTCGTCTTTTGGCTGTTCGGCCAAATCTTCCAGGCGCCCGCAGATGAAGGCGTAATCCCGGTTCGGGTTTTCGTTCAGGGGGTCGAGGCCCGCGTAGCCGATGGTCATCGCGATGTTGCGGGCATAGGGCGGCAGGGCGGTGCCGATCCCGCAGCCCAAGTCGATCATGCTGCGCTCTCCCCAAATTCCAGCCCATTTGGCGATGAACCCTTCGAACATCGACATGGTTTCCAGGATCGCGGGGGGGTAATCCCCGGCCTGATGGTGATCGCGGTATTCCTCCAACGACGCTTCGGTGATGCGCCGCCATTCTGCGCTGCCTTGTTGATCGAGGTGCAGGGTTCCCCGTTCGCGAAGCAGCGCGCCGATTTTCAGGGGCAGGTTGGGGGAATCGGTCATCGCGTCACGCGGCAAAGGAGACGTGGTTGATTTCGGCCCAGCGGATCAAATTTGCCGCCCGCCAAACATGTTGCGGCATGGCCCCGCCATCGGCGACCAGCCTGTCGATCTGACGGCTCAGGACCGCATGGTTGATGGCCGGCACGGCGCGGGCCCCGTCGCCGCCAATCAGGGATTGCAGCCAACCGCCGGCTTCGCGCAGCCATTCGTCCTGCGGGGTGATGAAACCGGTCTTGTCCCGCCGATCGAGGATCGGGTCGGGCACGAGCCCGCGCATCGCGGCGCGGAACACGGATTTGGTCTCGCCCCGGTCGGAGACGAGGAATTCTTCGGGCAGGCTATAGACGAAATCGACGATTTCTTTATTGAGGAACGGCACTCGGCTTTCGACGGCGTAGGACATGGAATTGCGATCCTGATAACGCAGCAGCGCCGGCAGGACGCGGCTCGACAGGCTTTCCGCCAATTCACCCATCAGCACGCGCGCCCTGCGGGGCTGTTGCGGGGCCCGGGCGGAAACGCCCCGGGCCTCCAGCCAGTCCCCATTCATCCAATCGGGCACAAGGTCTTCGCCGATCAAACGCCGGGCCGCGCCCTGCATCTCGCCGGGTAGAATGAACCGCGCCGCCCGCGCCAGCATCCCGGCGTTTGATCGGCGAAGACCTTGTGCCCGATTGGATGAATGGGGACTGGCTGGAGGCC
>DNMS01000188.1:11605-12171 GCA_003488105.1 Rhodospirillaceae bacterium | reverse complement strand
CGCCCGCGCCAGCATCCCGGCGGCACCGGCCTGCCTCCGGCTTGCGTTTAGCAAGCGCAGGGCGCTCAGCGCGTTTCCCCGGCG
Organism: Rhodospirillaceae bacterium; assembly: GCA_003488105.1. The sequence continues at coordinate 12,087 of DNMS01000188.1, read as the reverse complement.
TAGCATGCTGGCCAGGCGCGCGGCCAGGAACGGCACGTATCCGGCCAGGATTTCGTCCGCCCCCTGGCCATCGAGAGTCACCTTGATGCCCTGGCTTCGGACCAGGGCGTAAACCCGGTTCTGGGCGAAGATGCTGGTCGATCCGAAGGGTTCGCCCTGGGTTCGGATCAGGTCGTCCAGCCCACCGGCCAGGGACGCCCCGTCCGAAGTCGTCTTGTGCATGGTGGCCCGCGCGGCCCGGCCGGCGATGTCGGCCCAGTGCTCTTCGTCATGGCGGCTGCCGGGGGTGACGAAGGAAAAGGTGTGCAGATCCAGGTTGTCGCCTTCGATCTCGCGCATGGCGCAGACCACGGCGGAGGAATCGATCCCGCCCGACAGGGCCGCGCCGACCGGCACGTCGGCCCGCAGGTGCAACCCGACGGAACGGCGGAACAGGCGGCCCAGCTCGGCCGCGGCCTCGTCGAAGCTCAGGTTGGATGTTT
>DNMS01000188.1:11148-11416 GCA_003488105.1 Rhodospirillaceae bacterium | reverse complement strand
TTGGATGTTTGTTCGGTGCGCGGCCGCCAATAGGTTTCGGGCACGGGGGCGGCGACATGGTTCAGGTCGATCGTCGCGAAGGACGCCGGCGGCAAATGATGGATATCGCGGAACAGGCTGCCCGTTCCCTGGTCGGTCAGCCCGAACCGCAGGTAATCATACAGCGCCTGCGGATCGACGGTGCGGGACAGACCCGTCAGTTCCAGTAATGCTCCCGGCTCGGACGCGAAGGCCAGGTCGCCGTCGCGCAGCGACCAGACCAGCGGCT
>DNMS01000188.1:4780-10946 GCA_003488105.1 Rhodospirillaceae bacterium | reverse complement strand
AGCTCGCGGCCCAGGGTCAGCGTCCGGGCCGCCGTATCGACGAAGGCGAAGGCGAACATCCCGGTCAGGCGGGGCAGGGTCCGCGCCACGCCCCAGCGGGCCAGGGCGATCAACAAGACTTCCGTATCCGACTGGGTGCGGAATATCGCGCCCTCGGCTTCCAGTTCCTGCCGCAGTTCAAGGTAGTTGTAGATCTCGCCGTTGGTGATCAGGACATGGCGGCCGTCGGGCGTGACCATCGGTTGGTGGCCGCCCGGTCCCGTGTCGATGATCGACAGGCGGCGGTGGGCCAACCCGACCCTGGCCCCGGAGGACAGTGCCGCGCAATCGGGTGCGGCGGCGATGCCGCCTTCGGCGGTCCAGGTACAGGCCCCCTGGTCGTCGGGGCCGCGATGGGCGACGGCGGCGGACAGGCGCGCCAATTCGCCCGCGTCCACGGTGCGGTTTGGTCCGGCGATGATGCCCGCGATCCCGCACATGCTCAGGCGCCTCCCCAACGGCGGCGCCAGGCCTGAAACATCAGCACGCTCCACAATTCGGTCGTGCGGTTGCGCGTGCCGGCCAGATGCTCGCCCCAGGCATGGCGGATCGGCGCCGGGTCGAGCAGGCCGCCCTCGGCCAGCGCTGCCGGCGACAACAGATCTTCTGCCCAGTCGCGCAATGGGCCCTTGATCCAACGGTCGACGGGAATACCGAACCCCATCTTCGGGCGCTCGGTAAGCTGGCGCGGAACATAGCGGTCGAGCACCCGGCGCAGGATCCATTTTCCCTGGCCGTCGCGTACGCGCATATGGCGCGGCAGGGACCAGGCGAATTCGACGACACGATGATCAAGCAGCGGCACGCGGGCTTCCAGCGATACCGCCATCGAGGCGCGGTCGACCTTGGTCAGAATGTCGTCGGGCAGGTACATCAGGCTGTCCAGCAACTGCATGCGTTCCATGAATTTGGGCACGTCTTCCCGTACGCTGTCATCCCAGGCAATGGTCGGTGTTTCCACCGCTCCGGGGACCACGGCCGCGGGATCGCGCCAAGCCGTGATCAGACGCCGGAAAAGCGCCATGTCATCGGGCTGCGCCAGAACATCGGCCAGCTTGTGCACTTTCTGGCCGGGATGGCTGAGGCGCCTGGCCACGGGTAGGTTCTTCAGCAGCCGATCCCAGCTGTCTTCGCTTAGGCAATGGAGCATCCGCGCCGTGCCGGCGCGCAGCGGGCGGGGAATGCGGCCGGTGCGCCGGCGCAGCAGATCACCCCAGGCATAGCGGGTGTACCCGGCGAACACTTCGTCGCCGCCGTCGCCGGAAAGCGCCACGGTGACGTGTTGGCGGGTGAGGGCGGACACCAGATAGGTCGGGATCTGGGATGAATCGGCGAACGGCTCGTCATAGAAGTCGGGCAGGCGCGGAATGACGTCGAGCGCTTGGCCCGGATCAACGTAAAGTTCCGTGTGGTCGGTGCCCAGGTGCCGGGCGACGGCGGCGGCATGGGGGGCTTCGTCATATCCGTCTGCGTCAAAGCCGATGGAAAAGGTTTTCACGGGCACGTCGCTGTGCGCCTGCATCAGGGCCGCGACGGTCGAGGAATCGATGCCGCCCGACAGGAACGCGCCCAACGGCACATCCGCCACCATGCGCCGTTTGACCGCGTCGCCGATCAGGGCGTCGGCTTCGTCAACGGCATCTTGATCGCTCAGGCCACGCGGCGCGGACTGTCCATCATGGGCGATGCGCCGCAGGTCCCAATAGCGTTCAACGCGGGCGGGCTGATCGGCGCGCTTGAACAGCAGGCAGCCCGGCTCCAACTTGAAGACGTCTTTATATATGGATGCAGGGGCCGGCACGTAGTTGTAGCGCATGTAGGCGGCGAGGGCCGCCGGGTCGACCTCGGGCCGAAAGGCAGGATGGGCATGGAACGATTTCAGTTCCGATGCGAACAGGAACAGGCCACCCGCGTCGCCCCAATACAGCGGCTTGATGCCCAGGCGGTCGCGGGCCAATACCAGGCAGCGTTCCTCGCGGTCCCAAAGTGCGAAGGCGAACATGCCGATCAGCTTTTCGACGGTCGCGCGCACGCCCCAGCAGGTGAAGGCGGCGAGCATCACTTCCGTGTCCGAATGCCCGCGATAATCCGGCGCCGCACCGGCCGCCGCCAGGTCGCGTCGCAGATCCTCGGCATTATAGACTTCGCCGTTGTAGACGATGGTGTAACGCCCGCAGGCTGAGGCCATTGGCTGCGCGCCGGCGGGGCTCAAGTCGATGATCGACAGGCGGCGATGACCGAGGGCGACGCCCGCTGCGGCGTCATGCCAAAGGCCGTCGCCGTCCGGTCCTCGATGAGCCAGACGGTCGGTCATGGCGCGCAGGCTCTCGGCCAAGGGCGCGCGGCCGCGCGGGTCGAGAATGCCGGTCAGGCCGCACATGATTTCAGATCGGGATCGGATTTTGTGAGAATGTCAGGATCAACCGGCAACGACGTCACGCAGGATTGCTTCGACGCGTTCCAGTTCCCGGGGAAGGTTGGCCTTTTCCGAAACCAATTGCTTTCCGCCAGCGATGATCGAATTGCGTAGCGCCTCGTCCGAGGCAATAAGGTTCAAGCCATCGGCAATCGACTTAGGGTCATCGGTCGAAAATAGACAGTTCTTTCGATCCGTGAAAACGTGCCGTATATCGGGAATATCGGCAATCAACACCGGCGTGTCGCAGGCCTGTGCTTCCAAGACCGTTTGCGGGGTGCCATCGGTGTAGGCGAGGCTGACGATGACGTCAGCTGCCGACAAAAGGCCCGGCATGTGCTCTTCGGTTTGCGGCGCGATATAGACGACATGGGCGCTGATGCCGAGATCGCGGGCTAGAGTCTCTAGTTCGCGGCGGTAGCTCAGGTCTTGTTTGAATTCGGATAATGCGAGAATCGCGTTCGGGTGTTTCTCGAGGACCTTGGGAAGCGCCTGGATTGCCAGATGTTGACGATAGAGCTTTTCAAAAGGACGCGGGCTGAGGATGACCAGGGTATCCTCATCAACTCCCCAGTGGGCCCGCCATTCGCGCCGTTTATCTGTATCGCGGTGATAATTTTTTGGGTCGATCCCCCAGATCACTTCTGAGACACGCCCGGGATCAATCCCAAGGTCGAGAACCGTCTGCGCTAGATAGGGCGACTTCACCGTGACGGCTTTGGCCGCTTTCAAGGCGAAACGGGTCAACCAGGCGCGCAGGGGGCCACGACGTCCTGTTGCTTCGATCAGGATATCCGACCCCATGGCATTAATGGCAAAGGGCCGGCGGCGCAGCAGAGCCGCGAGCCAACATTCGTACTCTGCCGCATAATGGGCATAGAACACGTCCGCGCGTTGCCGCCAGATCATCCAGGCGAGGGGGAACACGATCAGGGCCTTGTTAATGAAATTGAACGGCGTATTGAAGCCTTTCGGCACCAGGATGGGAATCTCGTTCGTCGATCCGGGAACGCGCGAAATCATCGTCACCATATGGCCTTGGCGCGCAATGGCGCGGGCGCGCGTCACTACATGGGTGTCGCTGGCTGAGCCGAGAATACAGATGTTCAGTTTTCCCGCGGGGGCCAATTGCCGAACCTTGGGTGTCAGGCCGCGGCGCAGTGCTTGCAGGCTTCTTTGCACCCGCCGCCAAATACGCCCCAGCGGCGCATAGGATGGATACTCCGAATGATGATGGGTCGGCGCGGATAGGATCCCTTCGAATTCATCTTCGCTCAATTCCAACTTCTTGCGGACGAACTCCATGTCTTCCGCCAATTCTTCGGTTGGATACATGGGTTTATCCAGTTCGGCCAACGCCTGAGCCCGGCTGATCTGGCTGGAGAGAATGAGTGAGGATAGATGTGCGCGGCGTTTGTCGTATCCGAATCGTTTGGGAAGCCAGTAAGCCTGAAAGAATTTCGTGAAGCGTGATTCGAAGTGCTTGGCGCCGTACTCCTGCCAGCCGACCTCACGGGACAATTCTGCCTTGGCTTGGTCTTTCGTGTAGTCGACGAAGTCCAGCGGGTTGACGATTTTCATGCCGGGCAGGAATCTGATCGGTGCCAACCGGGCATAGAGAAAACTTCGGAAGACGGACATGATCGGCAATGTCTTCAGGGGGCGGGTTCCGAACCGGCGATGGATGGCGCGAATGTGTTTGTCATCGCGGGCGGTGTATTCCCAGGATTCAGGGAGGACGCTTTCGGTCGCGATGTTATGGCCCGATAGGACGTAGCGGATTTTGTTTTCGGCGGTGAAGCTGAACAGTTTGGCGAAGATGGCGTGGTCCTGGGGCGTGTCCTGGTTGGCGACGCCTGATTTCAGGAACGCGACCTGGAGGTCACGCATCTCTTCCCAATCGATGACGAAGGTATAGAGATCGATGTTCAGCTTCTTGACCAGGTTTTCGATGTTGCGTACGGCGTGGGGCGAATTCCAGCCCGTGTCGACATGGACGGCGAGCGGTCGCAGGCCCCATTCTTTCGCGGCGAGATAGGCCAGATAGGATGAATCCGCCCCTCCCGACAGCCCGATCGTGCAATCGTACTCGCGACCCTTGCCCCAGGCCTTGATCTCCGCGAGCAAGGCATCCAGGTGCGGTTTCCCCGCCGGGCCCGGCAGCCAGTTCGTGCCGACCAATTGGTCGAAAGCATGACAATGGCTGCACACGCCCTGGTCGTCGAAAACGATTTCCGGATCCGATGTGTCCATGACGCACCGGGTGCAAACTTTGTATTCGATGTCGGTCATTTATTCTTCCGGTGTGAAGATGCTGTTCAGCTCATCTTCGCTGGGATAGCTGATTAGTACCGCACGGTGCTTGCCTTGAAAAACGAAGTACGCGCCGGCTGAGACGGCGGCGGCGCCGGCGTTGATGGCTGCGCGAAAGTCAGACGGCCCGCTCGCGCCGCCGCAGGCAACGACAGGCACGGAAACGGCAGCGGCGACGTCGCCGATGAGGTCCAGATCGTAACCGCTCATCGTGCCGTCACGGTCGATAGTGTTGATAAGGATTTCGCCGACTCCGCGGTTTTCCAGTTCACGTGCAAGTTCCGTCGGCTTCCGCCCCCGGCCCTTGGTGCCGTTATGGGTGAAAACATCGTATCCGCCGAGCATCTTCTTTTTGACGTCGATGGACGCGACGATGCTCTGGGAGCCGAATTGACGGGCTGCATCCTCGATAAGACCGGGCTGGTCGAAGGCAGCGGCGTTGATCACGGCCTTTTCCGCGCCGAGAAAAAACAATCTCTTGATCTGGTCCACCGTCGTGATGCCGCCGCCATAGGCAAAAGGCATGAAGCATTCGGATGCCAGGTCTTCCAAAAATTCGAAATTCGGGCCGCGATTCTCGACGGTGGCGCCGATGTCCAGGACCACAATCTCGTTGGCTTCCTTTTCATTGAACAGCCGAACCGTGTTCATCGGATCCCCGACATAGACGGGATCCTTGAACTTGATGGTTTTGTACAGGCCGCGCCCACGCAGCAGCAAAACCGGAATGACGCGGGGCAAATTCATTCAGGCATGTTCCGCGAAACTGCGCAGCAGTGCCGCGCCGAAGCGATGGCTTTTTTCCGGATGGAACTGAACCCCCCAGATATTTCCGCGCGCTACGGCGGCGGCGAACGACTTACCGTACACGCAGGTCGCCGTGACGTCTTCGGGCCGGTCACATTCGAAATGGAAGGAATGCACGAAATAGAACCGGGGCGTGTCTTCGCCGCCGGCAAACAGCGGGTGTATCCTGCCGCCCGGCATCGTTGGCGCAACCGTGTTCCAGCCCATGTGCGGAATCTTGATGCCGGCGTCACGGGGAAAGCGAACGACATCCATGTCGATCCACCCCAGCCCGGGCAGGGACCCTTCCTCGCTGCGACGGCCCAGCATTTGCGCGCCGAGGCAGATGCCCAGGATGGGCTTCCCCGCGTTGAGCACCTGTTCGTTCAAGGTATCCATCAGGCCGCTTGCGGCCAGCGCCCCCATGCCGTGGTCAAACGCGCCGACGCCGGGCAGCACGATCTTGTCGGCGGCTTTAATCGCCTCCGCGCTGTCGGTGATTTCCGCCTGAGCCCCGACCTTGCGCAGCATGTTCTTGATGGCGCCCAGATTGCCGATGCCGATGTCAACGATGGCGATCATGTATTCGCGGCTTCCTTCCCGATGACGCTC
>DNMS01000188.1:0-4584 GCA_003488105.1 Rhodospirillaceae bacterium | reverse complement strand
CCCGGCGCCGTGCCGTGCCGGCGACGCCGTTGGAGCCGAGGCGAACGTCAATATGGTCCAGATCGCAATCTCGATGCCAGCGTTCGAAGATGGCAGGCGTCTGCGGCAGGTCGAAACTGGGCGACAACATGTCGAAGGTGTCGAGGATCGCCCATTCACGCAAGGTCGCATCGTCGGCGGAAGGCATGTCGTCGATCGGATCAGCGACCAGCAGGCGCCAGATGATGGCTTGCCCATCGGGCAGGTGACGCAATAGGCGAACCAGCGGCCACATCAAGGAGACATACCCCTTGCACCAGCGGTACAGGCGTTCAGAATCCATGCCGCGGGTCAGGGGGCGCACCCAGTAGCGCGTGTTCAGCCAATAATAAGTCAAAGATTTGAGGTAAATGTCTGTCGCCAGATGGCCGCCTGGCTTCAGCATGGTGACGAGAGCTTTGAACGCTCTTTCCGGGTCCGGCGTGTGTTGCAGCACGCCGTAACAGAGTACCCGGTCGAACAGCTGTTCAGGGAACGGCATTGTGTAGATGTCCGCCTGTACCAGTAACAGGTTCGGGTTCGTGCCGTTCGATTTTTCGTTTGCCTCGACCGCATCTGAATAATCGAATGAGATCACCGTCGCCCCCGTACGCAGAAGCGGTTCCGTGAAGCGGCCCGATCCCGACCCCGCCTCCAGAACCAGTTCCCCTTGCAGTTCACCGGGCCATCCGGTGAAACGGGAGAGGCGTTCCTCAGACACGTTATGTCCGGATTCGGAATCGTATTGGGTCCGCGCGTGCAGGTTCCATTCGAAGCCGAAATTTTGCGCGTAGTTGTCTGACGAAACGAAGCGCGGAATAAAATTCACGATGGGGTATGAAAGGCTTCCGTCGTCGCCTGCGGGCACAAGCCGCCCGGAGCGGATACGACCGTCTTCCAAAACGGCATCCGATAATTCAAGCGATGCGCCCGTGGCTGGGCAGCGTAACAGGCTTAGGTGTTGTGGATGCACGGGCGGTGTCGTCCTTGTGTTATCCGGCAGGCAGTCACGACTGTCCCGCCCGCTTCGCCGCGATGGTCCAGACAAGGCGGGAGAACGTGCAGGGGGCCTGGACGAAGGCGCGGATTATCCAGGCGCAGGCTTGCATTGGCGCATGCGCGCGCGCGTACAGTGCTGCCAAGCGCAACGATGTCAATGCCCTGTAGCGGAGCAATCCCCGGCGCACGGCGGCAGGCAGGTCAGGATAGGTGAGAATTTCCTGGAAAGCAGCCGCGGCCTCCGTCTCCCGGCGCAGTCCCCAGGCCGGTAAAGACGTGATCTGGGAGGGATGACTTCGGATCGCCACAAGCGGCTCGGGCAGGCATCCCAGCCGATGATGTCGGGCCAGACGAAAATAAAGCAGATAGTCCATGCAATAGGCATATTCCCCAGGGTAGCCGCCTATCTTCATCACATCCTGACGGCGGAACATGATCGACGAATGCGCGATGATGCTATCACGCGCAAGGGCGACCAACAGGTCATCATGGTTATTCGGCGGCGTCGGGCCAGGGACACCCGGCAGCGGTGCGCCATTGCCGAAATCGGTGGCGACAGAGGCGACCAAGGCGACATCAGGATGGTCGTCGAGGTGCCGTACCTGCTTGTCCAGGCGGTTGGCAAAGGCGATATCATCGGCATCCAGGCGGGCAATGTACTCACCGCGTGCGGCCTCCAACCCCTTGTTCAGGGATTGGGTCAGTGTCAGGACGTCGTCGTTTCGGAGGCAGCGGATCCGGGCGTCGTCATAGGACGCAATGATGGTTGCGGTGCCGTCGGTCGATGCGTTGTCGATGATCAGGAATTCAAAGTCGGTGAATGTCTGCGCGAGGATGCTGTCGATCGCTTCGCGCAGATAGTCCTCACCGTTGAGGACCGACATCAGGACGGTCACCTTCGGCTGGGTCATGGCAGGGCGCCGGCCATCAAGGGCTGGATCAGGTCTTCGCGGAGCGCCACGTCAAGAGCGCGGGGCGACCAGTCGAGCATGCGTCCAGCCTTCGTGTTGTCGCCGAATGAGACCGGCGGTTCGCCCGGCCGCATGGGCCGCGCCCCGAACCGGAGCAAGCGATCATCCGCCCCCAAGGCATCCGCGACGGCCAGCAGCAGGGCGCGCAGTTCGGTCGCCTCGCCTGAACAAATGTTGAAGACGTCAAAGCCGCCGCGCGCAAGGTCACGCGCCATCTTCAGCCAGGCATCCGTGACGTCGCCGACGCCGATGAAATCACGCCGCTGGGTGCAGGGTGAAAGGTCGACCGGCGTGCCGGCCCCAAGTCCGGTGATCACCTGAGCCAGCAGCTTGGCGGGATGGTCGAGAATACCGAAAGGGATGTAGAGCCGGCCGATCCGTGTGGGCACGCCGGTCTGGGCAGCGAGGTCGCGCGCCCGTGCCGTCTCGGCCCGTTTGGAAAGGCCATAAGGTGTTTCCGGTTGGCCGGTGTCGTCCTCGTGGTTGGCGTCGTCGCTTGACGGGTACTCGGCCGATGATCCGGTGATGATCACGCCGCCGCCGCTGTCCGACAAGGCGGCGAAGATGGCATCCAGCGGCTGAACGTTCACGGCCCGGCCCCTTTCGGCATCATAATCGGGCGAGGCATAATCGGCGGCATGCCCCGCATGATGGACCCAGACCGTCGGACGTACCTGGCCCGCGAGTGCTTTGACGGCGGTTTCATCGGTCACATCAAGTTGCGCCATGCTGGCGCTTTGGGCGGCGAAGTCCAGGCGTCGGGCGCGAATGCCGTCGTAGGCATCGCGCGGTCTGCTGTGGGTTGCCGTCACCGCATAACCCGCGTCGGCAAAGGCGCGCGCCAGATGCGCGCCGACGAAGCTGGACGTGCCGGTGACGATGGCGGTCTTGGTCATTACGGGGTCAGGGCCAGGAATAGGGGATGCGGTCCGTGTCGGCGGGCAGGGTGTCCGCCTCGGCCGGGTTGTGGGGGATGCTGGCGCAGTTCGCCAGGGTCGCAGGCGCCGCGCCCGTGCAGGTGAACCCGGTCCATAATCCCGGCGGCACGGTGACCAGGGCATAGGTGTCGGGGTTGTCGGGGCTAATTTCTATTTCGCGGACGGCCCCAGTGTTCGTGTCCGCGACGACCAAGCGGATCGTCCCGGACACGCAGCATAGGTTCAGAGTCATTTCCCGGTGCCGTTTCCAGGCTTTCACGGCCCCCGGATTGACGATGGAAAAATAGACCTCGCCGAAACCGGCAAACTGGGGCGCGTCGGCGCGCAGCATGTGCATCACCGCGCCCCGGGCATCGGCGATGATCTTCAGCGGCGTAACGATGGCGCCGTCGATGGCGGCGTCGTTCATCCGCCGGCCTTTTCATATTCGGCGATCTGGGCGCGGGTGATCTCGATCGGATCGGCGCCCTGATCCACGGCCTTGTACCATTCCACCGTGCGCGTGATGCCGGTTGCAAAATCCCAGCGCGGATACCAGCCGAGCCCGTCCTTTGCCTTGGTGCTGTCGAGCATCAGCAGTGTCGCTTCATGCGGCGCGTTCGGGTCCTGTTCGACACGGACCTCGCCCGATCCCCAGACACCGACGGCGGTTTCGGCCAGGTCCTGGACGGGGCGGACGTTCTCGGCGTCGGGCCCGAAGTTCCAGGCCCCTGCCGCCGCGCCGTCGCCACTGAACTGCCGCGCGGCAAGGGCGAGATACCCGGACAGGGGTTCCAGCACATGCTGCCACGGCCGCGTCGCCATGGGATTGCGCAGGATCACCGGATCCCCGGCGCGGAGGGCGCGGATGCAGTCGGGGACGATGCGGTCCGTCGACATGTCGCCGCCGCCGATCACGTTGCCGGCGCGTGCCGTTGCGGCGATCAGATCGGGCCGCGCGCGGTAGAACGATTCCTGATAACCGGTGAAGACCAGTTCGACGGCGCCCTTGGAGGCGGAATAGGGATCGGGTCCGCCCAGAAGGTCGTCTTCGTGGTAGCCGCGTTCCCATTCCATGTTGCGGTAACATTTGTCGGAGGTAATGAAGACGAGGGAGCGCACGGAAGGTGTGTGGCGTACGGCCTCCAGCAGATTGATGCCGCCCGTAACGTTGCTATGGAACGTCTCGAGCGGTTCCGCATAGCTCCGCCTTACCAGCGCCTGGGCGGCAAGGTGGATGATGATCTCCGGCTTGGATTGACCCAACAGTTCGGCGACGGAATCAAAATTCCGGATGTCGATGAAATGCTGGTCGATACGTTCGGCCAGACGGAGCTGCTCGAACAGCGGCGCATCCGGTGCCGGCGGCAAGGCGAGGCCCGTGACGTGAGCACCGAGGTCGGCCAGCCAGGCGGAAAGCCAGCTGCCCTTGAACCCGGTCGAGCCGGTGATCAGGATTCGGCGGTTCTTGAAAACGGAGAAATCAGTCATCGGATCAGGCGCCGCTCAGCCAGGGTGCTTTTCCGGATTCATACAGGTCGTTGAGCAACGCGTAGTCGCGGAAGGTGTCCATGCATTGCCAGAAACCGTCATGCCGGTACATCATCATCTCACCTTCGGCCGCGAGCCGCCGCATGGGTTCGGTTTCCAGAATCACATCATCACGGTCGCCATCCAGA
>DNMS01000157.1:5752-8514 GCA_003488105.1 Rhodospirillaceae bacterium | reverse complement strand
CCGGATCGGAAAAAGCCTTCGCCGCCGGCGCCGACATCAAGGAGATGCAGGGCCAAAGCTGGATGGATGCCTATAAAAGCGACTTCATCACCAAGGATTGGGAACGCATCGCCTCCTGCCGCAAGCCGGTGATCGCCGCCGTGGCGGGCTATGCCTTGGGTGGTGGTTGCGAGGTCGCCATGATGTGCGATCTGATCATCGCCGGCGACAATGCCAAGTTCGGGCAGCCGGAAATCACCATCGGCACCATCCCCGGGGCCGGCGGCACGCAGCGCCTGACCCGCGCCGTGGGCAAGGCCAAGGCCATGGAGATGTGCCTGACCGGGCGCATGATGGACGCGGAAGAGGCGGAACGGTCGGGCCTGGTCGCCCGCATCGTGCCCGTGGCCGATCTGGTCGAGGACGCGGTCAAGACGGCTGAGGCCATCGCCGGCATGTCGCGGCCGCTTGCCATGCTGGCCAAGGAGGCCGTCAACCGCGCGTTCGAGACGACCCTGTCCGAAGGCGTGCGGTTCGAACGGCGCATGTTCCACGCGACCTTCGGGACCGAGGATCAGAAGGAAGGCATGGCCGCCTTTGCCGACAAACGGAAGCCGGAATTCAAGAACCGCTGAGCCGACGGCGCGGGGCCCGGAAAACGCTTGTACGGGGCCTTGTTTTCCGGGCTTGACCTGGCCCCGGCCCGCCGATATAACCGCGCCTTCCGAATTCAGACCCAGAGTTAGAAAAGGGTGTCCAGATGGCACATCATGCCTCGGCCAAGAAACGCATTCGTCAAACGGCCCGCCGCACGCAGGTCAACCGCACGCGCCTGAGCGCCGTGCGCACCTCGATCCGCAAGGTCGAAATGGCCATCGCCGGTGGCGACGCCGCCGCCGCCCAGGAGGCCTTCAAGAGCGCGCAGCCGCTCGTCATGCGCGGTGCGCAGAAAGGCATCCTGCACGCCAACATGGCGTCGCGGAAGCTGTCGCGCCTGGTCAAGCAGATCAAGGGGATGTCCGCCTAAGGGCCGCCTCCGACCGCGATCGAATACCGAAAGGGCCGTGCCGAAAGCACGGCCTTTTTCTTTGCCTGAATGCGCACGCAAACCATTGCAGGGACTCGGAAAAGAAAGCCCGTGAAGGCCCGCCGCGAAAGGGCCCGAGGGGACTCTCAGGGCCATTTTTGTCAAGGGAATTATTTTGCAAATTTGGGGGGCGTTCGCGATTCGTCTCATTGCCATCGACGGATCACGTCCGTAATATCCCCGTCGTCGTTGGGGGCTTCGTGCCCGCCGACGGACTCACGAAGACGCCATCCGGCGACACAGCCAAATAAAGAGAAAGGAGCTTTGAAAGAAAGACAAACCTTTTTTCTTTGCGACATTGTGTGACTTCAATCACATCATGAAAAATTATTTACCTTCATTATAATAACTAAATAATTTGTTATTTAATAATAGGCTAAAAAGCCAAATCTAAGGGGGGTGTGTCGCGGACAAGGTCTAACGTGTTCGCCGCTCATGCGGCGTCGTCTCTCGCGGCTCTAGAGAGGCGGCGGCGTGACGGAACCGTATTCAGGTTCCCGACACGGCGGCGGGCGTGAATAAAGACAAGCCGCGACAGCGCCGGCCGGTGGTTGTCCCCACCGGGCCTCATCGCCTCCCAACACCCAGGGAGGGGGAACCTTGGCCGTATGGCCGCCGGTCCCCCCTGATAATGAAAACAAGCACTGCCCGAAGGGGCGGGACCGAATGTTGGTGGCAAAATGACGGAACAGCAGAGCCGAGATATAGAGCCCTGCCAGGACCTGCAGGAAACCTGGTTGGAAATTTGTGAATCCCTGCGCGCCGAGATCGGCGAAGCTTCCTACCAAAGCTGGATCAAGCCCATGCGGCTCATCGGACAGAACGGCAGTGCCGTGCGCACCGGCGTTCCGACCCGTTTCATGCGCGAATGGATCCAGGCCCATTATCAGGACCGTTTGTCGGAACTGTTGGACGGCCGCGGTCTGTCCGGCGGGCTCGACGTGGTCATTCATCAGGAACATGCGGCGTCGGGCCGGGCCGAGACCAAGCCCGCCGAGGTGCGCAAGGAAGACGCGGCCCCGGCCGGGCCGGTGAACGGCACCGGGATCGGCAACGGCCCCCATGCCGACGATATCGGCGCCCCCCTGGACCAGCGCTATACCTTCGACCGCTTCGTCGTCGGCAAGCCGAACGAATTCGCCTATGCCGCCGCGCGCCGCGTGGCCGAGGCCGAGGTCGTGCCCTTCAACCCCCTGTTCCTCTACGGCGGGGTCGGGCTCGGCAAGACCCACCTGATGCACGCCATCGCCTGGCATCTGCGCAAGACGCGGCCGGACCGCTCCGTCATCTATCTGTCGGCGGAAAAGTTCATGTACCGCTTCGTGCGCGCGCTGCGCGAACACAACACCGTCGATTTCAAAGAGCAGTTCCGCTCCGTCGACGTGCTGATGGTCGATGACGTCCAGTTCATCTCGGGCAAGGAGTCGACCCAGGAAGAGTTCTTCCACACCTTCAACGCCCTGGTCGACCAGGGCCGCCAGATCGTGATTTCCGCCGACAAGTCGCCCAACGACCTGGAAGGCATGGAAGAACGCCTGATCTCGCGCCTCAACTGCGGGTTGGTCGCCGACATTCACGCGACAACCTATGAACTTCGTCTCGGCATCCTGCAGGCCAAGGGCGAGCAGATGGGCGTCGAGGTGCCGTTGAAGGTGATGGAATTCCTCGCCCATAAGATCACGTCGAACGTGCGCGA
>DNMS01000157.1:3905-5643 GCA_003488105.1 Rhodospirillaceae bacterium | reverse complement strand
CTCCGAGCTCGAAGGGGCGCTCAACCGGGTCGTCGCCCACCATCAGCTGGTCGGCCGCGACATCACCCTGGAGACCAGCCAGGACGTTCTGCACGACCTTCTCAAGGCGTCGGAACGGCGGGTCACCATCGAGGAAATCCAAAAACGCGTGTCGACCCATTTCAACATTCGCGTGTCGGACATGCATTCGGCCCGCCGGGCGCGCTCCGTCGCCCGCCCGCGCCAGGTCGCGATGTATCTCTCGAAGCAGTTGACGTCCCGTTCGCTCCCGGAAATCGGGCGCAAATTCGGTGGCCGCGACCACACCACGGTGATGCATGCGGTGAAGAAGGTGGAAGAACTGCGCGAGTTGGATTCCAGCTTCAACGAGGATGTTGAACTGCTGCGCCGGATGCTCGAGGGCTGATCCCAGCAAGGGTCTCGCCAGGGCCGCCCCAAAAGTCGCGATCGCAACCCCGAAATTCGGGGAAAAGGCTTCGGAATCCAAGGGCCTCTGCTATAATGCCGCCTTGGTCAGAGGGCGCCCGTCCGGGTGTCTTCACGCTGCTCTCGGTGGGGGCTTTGGACCGGCATTTCAGCGCCCGGGGCGGAGGGTTCCTGCCCCGGTTTCGTTGCCGCCGGACCGGCCTGAAAAAGGGTCGGCCGGAAGCCGGAACATCCCGTCGAAAGCGTCATAACGGCATGTAATTTTGAACGGCGATAGACGGCACATATGAAACTGACAATCGAGCGGGCCGCCTTGCTGAAGTGCCTTGGGCACGTGCAAAGCGTTGTAGAGCGCCGCAATACCATCCCCATCCTTTCCAACGTGAAGATCGAAGCCGGCGACGGCAAGCTGGCGCTCAACGCCACGGACATGGATCTCGACATCGTCGAGGCCGTGGCCGCCGACGTCGCCGAAGCGGGTGCGACCACGGCCCCCGCCCATACCCTTTACGACATCGTGCGCAAGCTGCCCGAAGGGGCGCAGGTGGTGATGGAAAAGGAAAGCGGCGGGCAACTGGTGCTCAAGGCCGGGCGTTCCCGATTCGCGCTTTCCTGCCTGCCGACCGAGGATTTTCCCGTTCTCGGTTCGGGCGAGCTGCCGCATCAGTTCAAGCTGCCGGTGCATGATCTGAACACGCTGCTCGACCGCACCCGGTTCGCCATCTCGACCGAGGAAACGCGCTACTACCTGAACGGCATCTATCTGCATGTGGCTGAACGGGACGGCACCAAGGTGCTGCGCGCCGTCGCCACGGACGGCCACCGTCTGGCCTCGGCCGAAGTGCCCCTGCCCGAAGGGGCCGACGGCATCCCCGGCGTGATCCTGCCGCGCAAGGTGGTGACGGAACTGGGCAAGCTGATCGACGAAAGCGTCGGCGACGTCTTCGTCGGCCTGTCGGAAACCAAGGCGCGCTTCGCCGTCGACGAGATCGTCATCACGTCCAAGCTGATCGACGGCACCTTCCCCGATTACGAACGGGTCATCCCGCGCGATAACGACAAGATGCTCGACGTCGACCGCAAGCTTTTGGCCGCCGCCGTCGACCGCGTGTCGGCGATTTCTTCCGAGAAATCCCGCGCGGTGAAACTGACCCTGGGGGCGGGCGTGCTCAAGCTGTCGGCCTCCAGCCCCGAACACGGGCTGGCCGAGGAAGAGATCGAGGTCGATTACAACGGCGATGGTCTGGAGATCGGATTCAACGCGGCCTATCTGCTCGACATCACCCGCCAGATCGAAGGCGACACGGCGTCG
>DNMS01000157.1:2901-3637 GCA_003488105.1 Rhodospirillaceae bacterium | reverse complement strand
TGTTCGTGCTCATGCCCATGCGTGTTTGAACGGGTTTTTTAAGGAACGATCCTGTACGTCCAACCCACATTTGCCGCCGATGGGGCATATCCGGAAACCGCCGCCGTTGCGGTTTCTCTTGCGGTCCGCCGGCTGACGCTGAGCGACTTCCGCTGCTATGCCGCGCTGCGGCTTGACGTGCCCGAGGGGCCGGTCGTGCTGGCCGGGCCCAACGGCGCGGGCAAGACCAACATCCTCGAAGCCTTGTCGTTTCTGATTCCGGGCCGCGGCCTGCGCCGCGCCCGCCTGTCGGAAGCCGCCCGCCGCGATCCCGGCGAGGACGCGGCCCCCCGCCCCCGGCCCTGGGCCGTGGCGGCGACGGTGGCCGGCCCGGACGGTGAAACGGATGTCGGCACGGGCCTTGCCGCCGGAGAGGCGGGCGACGCGGAAAAACGCCTGGTGCATGTTGATGGCGAGGCCCAGCGGACCCAGGCCGTTTTGTCCGAACACGTTACCCTGCAGTGGCTGACGCCGCAGATGGACCGCCTGTTTCTCGACGGCGCTTCGGCCCGTCGGCGTTTTCTCGACCGCCTGGTTTATGGCCGCGATCCCGCCCATGCCGGCCGTGTCGGCGGGTATGAACAGGCGATGCGCGAACGACTGCGCTTGTTGACGGCCCGGGGTGCGGCCGACGATGCCTGGGTTTCCGCCCTGGAATCCACCATGGCGGAACGCGGTGTTGCCATCGCGGCGGCCC
>DNMS01000157.1:2262-2711 GCA_003488105.1 Rhodospirillaceae bacterium | reverse complement strand
CTCGACATGGCCGGGCGCTTGGCGGGCCAGTTGGAGGCCGCCGGCGACGGCCCGTTCCCGGCCGCCGATCTGGCCGTCGAGGGTGAGGTCGAAGCCTGGCTTAACGGCGGATCCGCCCTTGATGCCGAGGACCGGCTGAAGGCCGCATTGAAATCCGCCCGCGGGCGCGACGGCGACAGCGGCCGCACGGCCCACGGGCCGCATCGTTCGGACCTGCATGTCGAATACAAAAGCCGCGGCCGCCCGGCGGCCGACTGTTCCACGGGCGAACAGAAGGCATTGTTGATCTCCCTGGTCCTGGCGCAGGCGCGCCTGCAGGCGGCGGAACAGGGGCGCGCACCCATCCTGCTGCTGGACGAGGTCGCGGCCCATCTTGATGCCGACCGGCGCGCCGCCCTGTTCGCCGACATCGAAGCCCTGGGTCTGCAGGCCTGGATGACCGGCACGGA
>DNMS01000157.1:1846-1973 GCA_003488105.1 Rhodospirillaceae bacterium | reverse complement strand
TGCCGCCCCAATCTGAAGAGCGTGAACGACCATGACCGACGAACCCGAAACACCGAAAACCGATTCAGCCGCCCAGCGGCGCGCGGACAACAACGGCGAATATCTCGCGGATTCCATCAAGGTCCTG
>DNMS01000157.1:0-1530 GCA_003488105.1 Rhodospirillaceae bacterium | reverse complement strand
CGGTTCGGGCCTGCACCACATGGTCTACGAAGTCGTCGACAACGCCATCGACGAAGCGTTGGCGGGGTATTGCGATACGGTGCGGGTGACGCTCAACGGCGACAACTCGGTCACCGTGTCCGATAACGGCCGCGGCATTCCCGTCGACATTCATACGGAAGAGGGCGTATCGGCGGCCGAGGTCATCATGACCCAGCTGCATGCCGGGGGTAAGTTCGACCAGAATTCCTACAAGGTTTCGGGCGGTCTGCACGGTGTCGGCGTGTCCGTGGTCAACGCGCTTTCGGAATGGCTGGAACTGCGCATCTGCCGCGACGGCAAGCAGCATTTCGTGCGGTTCCGCGACGGCGAGGTCGAGGCGCCCCTGAAAATTATCGGCGACGCCCCCCTGGGCGAGGACGGCAAGCCGATCTCCGGCACCGAGGTCACGTTCCTGGCATCCAAGGAAACCTTCACCCAGACCGATTACGATTATGCGACCCTGGAACACCGCCTGCGCGAACTGGCGTTCCTTAATTCCGGCGTGGGCCTGACCCTGACCGATGCGCGCGGGGTCGAACCGCAGACCAAGGAACTGCGCTACGAAGGCGGGCTGCAGGAATTCGTCAAATACCTCGACCGGTCCAAGAACCCGGTGCTGGGCGAGTCGATCGCCGTTTCCGGCGAAAAGGACGGCATCACCGTGGAAATGGCGATGCAGTGGAACGACAGCTATCACGAGACCATGCTGTGCTTCACCAACAACATCCCGCAGAAGGACGGCGGCACGCACCTGGCCGGTTTCCGGGGGGCGTTGACGCGCATGATCAACAATTACGCCAACGCGTCGGGTATCGCCAAGAAGGCCAAGGTCGCGATCACCGGCGACGACGCCCGCGAGGGTCTCACTTGCGTGCTGTCGGTCAAGGTGCCCGATCCCAAATTCTCGTCCCAGACCAAGGAAAAGCTGGTGTCGTCCGAAGTCCGCCCGGCGGTGGAAAACCTGGTCGGCGAGGGCCTGGACCGCTGGTTCGAGGAACATCCCACGGAAGCACGCAACGTGATCGGCAAGATCGTCGAGGCCGCCGCCGCCCGCGAGGCGGCGCGCAAGGCC
This sequence comes from Rhodospirillaceae bacterium, assembly GCA_003488105.1. The sequence continues at coordinate 437 of DNMS01000157.1, read as the reverse complement.
CGCGAACTGACGCGGCGCAAGGGGGCCTTGGACATCTCGACCCTGCCCGGCAAGCTCGCCGATTGTTCCGAACGGGACCCGGCGCTGTCCGAATTGTTCATCGTCGAGGGTGATTCGGCCGGCGGTTCCGCCAAGCAGGCGCGCCACCGCGCCAATCAGGCGATCCTGCCGCTGCGCGGTAAAATCCTTAACGTGGAGCGCGCGCGCTTCGACAAGATGCTGTCATCGGCGGAAATCGGCACCCTGATCGCGGCGCTCGGTACCGGCATCGGGCGCGAGGATTTCAATGTCGAGAAATGCCGCTACCACAAGATCATCATCATGACGGACGCCGACGTCGACGGCAGCCACATCCGCACCCTGCTTCTGACCTTCTTCTTCCGCCAGATGCCGGAACTGCTGACGCGCGGCTATCTCTATATCGCGCAGCCGCCGCT
>DNMS01000075.1:10593-10723 GCA_003488105.1 Rhodospirillaceae bacterium | reverse complement strand
GGCGGGATCGCCGCGCGGGTCGAGGTCAAACCCTTCGACAATCTGCTCATGGAATTCGTCGGCCAGGTCGGCGCGTCTCTTATCGTTCGCGGGCTGCGCGCCGTGTCCGATTTCGAATACGAATTCCAGA
>DNMS01000075.1:0-10398 GCA_003488105.1 Rhodospirillaceae bacterium | reverse complement strand
GATTTCGAATACGAATTCCAGATGGCGGGCATGAACGCGCGCCTCAATCCCAAGGTGGAAACCGTGTTCCTCATGGCGTCGGAACGCCATCAGTTCATCTCGTCCCGGTTCGTCAAGGAAATCGGCTCGCTCGGCGGCGATGTCGGCCATTTCGTCTCGCCGACGGTCAAGGAACAGCTGATGGTGCGCTTCGCCGAGCGCAAGAACGCGGCTGACTGACGCCCATCCGCCCGGGCGTCGTGCGAAAACCTGGAAAAAAGCCGTATACAGCGTTGACCTAGGGGCCTTTGGCCCGTAATTTCCCGCCTGCCTTGCCGGGCACCGTCCGGCGAAGGCCCCGAACACCGATATGCGCGCTTAGCTCAGTTGGTAGAGCAACTGACTTTTAATCAGTAGGTCGCAGGTTCGATCCCTGCAGCGCGTACCATCCTCCTCCCCCTGACTTGCCGAAAAATTGACGGCACGGCTTGAGATGCATCAAGTCGCGGCCCGCCGCTCTGCGCCATAGTCGCAGCCGTGGCCGCGTTCGACCCTCGACTTGAACTGGCGGTCGGCGAAGGCCACATGATCGGCGTAGGCGGGGCATGGCAGTCCAAGGGCGTCCCCGCGGGCGCCCGTTGGCAAGCGAGGAGACGCAACATGGCCATCAGGATCGCGAATTCAGAAGCCATTCCACGGTATGCGGACTGGTCGGGGCCTGCATTATTCAGTCAGGGGTTTCGGCCGTTCTTCCTGGCGGCGGGGCTGTCGGCGGTGGTTTATGTCGCGTTATGGGTTGCCGTTCTGTCCGGTGACATCGCGGTGCGCACGGTATTTCCGGCCGTTCAATGGCATGCCCATGAAATGACGTTCGGCGTCATCGCCGCCGTGGTGACCGGGTTTCTGTTGACCGCCATTCCCAACTGGACCGGGCGGATGCCGCTGCAGGGTTGGGGGCTGATCGCCCTGTTCGGGCTGTGGCTTGCCGGGCGTGCGGCGGTGGCCTACAGCGCCGTTCTTGGCGTGCTGCCCGCCGCGGTGATCGACGGCGCGTTTCTGCCGGTCCTGATGGCGGTGGCGCTCCGCGAAATTCTGGCCGGGCGCAACTGGCGCAACCTGCCGGTCGTCGGCGCGGTCGGTGTTCTGGCGGTCGCCAACGGCCTGGTTCATGCCGAGGCGGCGGGCGTGGTGTTGCCCGACGGAATCGGCGCCCGCCTGGGCGTTGCCGTGATCGTCATGCTGATCTGCCTGGTCGGCGGGCGCATCATTCCCAGTTTCACGGGCAATTGGTTGGCGAAAAACCGGCCCGATATCGCGCGACCAGCGCCGTTCGGCGGATTCGACCGTGGCGTGTTATTGGCGACCCTGGTCGCCCTCGCGGGCTGGGTCGCCGTGCCGGATCATGTGGTGACGGCCTATGTCCTTTTGGCCGCCGGGGGACTGCATGTCATCCGGCTGGGGCGTTGGAAGGGCGCGGCCTGCCTGCGGGACCCCCTGGTCTGGAGCCTACATGCCGGATACATCTGGATTCCGGTTGGACTTCTATTAATGGGGGCGGCCGGGTTTGCCGACGATATTCCGCAAACGGCGGGTCTGCATGCCCTGACGGCAGGCGCCATGGGCGGCATGGTGCTGGCCGTGATGACCCGGGCGACCCTGGGGCATACAGGTCGCGCACTGGCCGCCGACAGTGCCACGGCGGCTGTCTATATCTTCGTGTTCCTGGCCGCCGCGACCCGAGTCCTGGCGCCCTTCACGGGCGATTATCACCTGATGCTGACCCTTTCGGGGGGGCTTTGGTGCGCGGCATTCGCTTTGTTCGTCACCCGATACGGGGCGATCCTGTGCGGCAAATGACCGCCCGGTAGCGCCGGTCGACGGCTTGGGTCGCGGAAAATAACGCCTTAATCCCAATGGCTTGTCCTGCGTTACGGCTTTCCATGACCTGCGCGCGAATACATAGCTATGATCTCTGAAAGAGATATCTGATTATTTTTGCACAGATACGTGCAAAAATTTCGAATTGCCGTTCAAATTAATTCAAGGCACCGTTTCCGTAACACGCACCAAAAAACGGGTGCTCACAAGGGGGCCAACACGCCATGGAACTTGTCATCGCACTTGGGATGAACGGCATCGTTTGGGGGTTGATCATCGCACTGATCGCCCTGGGGCTGTCGATCATCTTCGGGCTTCTCGACATCATCAACATCGCGCACGGCGACTTCTTCATGGTCGGCACAGTGCTGGCTTGGTTCGTGTTCGATACAACGGGCAACTATTGGCTGGCATTCGCCATCGTGCCGATCCTGGGCTTCGCCATCGGCGCCGTGATCGAATACACGGTGATCCAACCGATCAAGAACGCGGCGGCGTTGTCCATCGTCGCGACCTTCGGGTTGTCGATCATCCTGCAGGAAAGCGTGCGGGCGACCTTCGGCGCGACGCCGGCCCGCCTGACCGCCCCCATCGAGGAAACGGTGCCGCTGTTCGGCCTGGAATACGAAGTCTACCGCCTGTTCGCGGCCCTGTTGTCGATCGCCGCCATCGGCTGTTTCTTCCTGTTCCTGCACCGCACCAAGCTGGGCACCTGGATGCGCGCCGTGCGCTTCGACCCGGAAACGGCAACGGCCATGGGCATCCCGGCCCGCCGTGTCTACATGGTGACCTTCGCCATCGGCTTCGCCATGGCGTCCCTCGGCGGCGTCGTCGCCGGCCCGATCACCACCGTCGATTTCCAGGCCGGTGTCGATATCCTGCCGTTCTGCTTCATGGCCGTCATCATCGGCGGCCTCGGCAATCTGGAGGGCACGGTCGCGGCGGCGGTCATGCTCGCCTTCTTCGAAGGGGTGATGGCCAGCTTCGTGGACCCGACCCTGGCCCGCATCGGCTCGCTCTGCCTGATGAGCGCCGTTCTGTTGGTCCGTCCGCACGGTATTTTCTCGGGGTCGACCCGATGACGGCGGCGGCAATCAATCGCCTGGGGTTTGTCGTGGTGGCCCTGCTGACCCTCACGGCGCCGTGGTTCCTGCCGCTCCTGGTCGACAGCTTCTGGGTCGACATCTATGCCGAGATGCTGATCTGGTCGTTGCTGGCGGCCAGCGTCAACCTGCTGTTCGGCTATGTCGGCCTGCTGTCCTTCGGCCAGGCCCTGTTCTTCGGCATGGGCATGTACGGGGTCGCCATCGGCGTGGCCAAGCTGGGGCTGGGCTTCTGGCCCGCCTTCGGGCTCGGCGTCGTCATGGCAACGGCCATGGCCCTGGTCGCGGGGGCGCTTGCCGTGCGTCTGACCTGGCATTATTTCGCGATCATCACCGTCGTGTTCTCGCTGATCTTCTATTTCGCGGCCCTGTCGTGGAAGCCGCTGACCGGCGGCGACGACGGCCTGTCGTTCACCATGCCGCCGATCGTCAGCATCGGCGATTGGGAATTGTCACTGACCGACCCGACGGTGCAGTACTACTTCATCATCGCCGTCGTCGGAATCTGCTATGCGCTGATGGGGGTGATCCTGAAAAGCCCGCTCGGCTCGGCCTTTCGCGCGGTCAAGGAAAACGACCACCGTGCCGCGCTGATCGGGCTCAACGTTTATCTGATCCGCCTGACCGCCTTTGTCATCGCCGGCTTCATCGCCGGGATCGCGGGGGCGCTGTTCGCCTTCTTCGGCCGCTACGCCTCGGCCTCCTACATGTTCTATCACGTGTCGGGTGAGGCCGTTGTCTGGGCCATCATCGGCGGGGCGGGCACGCTGCTCGGTCCCATCGTCGGGACGTCGCTGCTGATCGTCCTGCGCGAGGAACTGTCCCACGCCTGGGAACACTATCTGATCCTGGTCGGCATCATCGTCATCCTGGTCGTGATCTTCGCGCCCAAGGGTCTGGGCGGTCTGTGGCAGGCCCTGGTCCGCCGCATCGCGCGCCCGGAAGCGCCCCCACCCAGTACCGATGCGAAAGGGGAGGACAAGCCATGACCGCGACCCCGATCCTGGAAATCGACGGCATCGAGAAACATTTTGGCGGATTGGCCGCATTGGGCGGCGTCCATGCCACGGTCGACAGCGGCAAGCTGACGGCGGTCATCGGCCCCAACGGGGCGGGCAAGACGACGCTGTTCAATGTCGTCACCGGCATTCTGACCCCATCGGCCGGGAGCATCCGTTTCCTGGGCAAGGACATCACGGACTGCTCCGTGCATGAGATCAGCCGCCTGGGCCTGGCGCGCACCCTGCAGATCAAAAGCGTGTTTCACGGGATGACCGTGCGCGAGAATCTGTGGATCGCGGCGCAATCCCGCATCGGCGTGTTCCGGCCGTTCACCGGCCTGAAGGCCTGCCGGGCGGCGAACGAGCGTGCGGATGCCTTGCTTGAGGAACTGCAGCTGACCCATCTGGCCGGGCAGGAGGCCGCCAACCTGTCCTACGGTGACGTGGCGCTGCTGGAAATCGGCATCGCGCTGGCGACCGAACCAAAACTGCTGCTGCTGGACGAGCCGATGGCGGGCATGAGCCCGGCCGAGACGGAACGTACCGTCGAAAAAATCCGTGAACTGTCCAAGCGCATCGACATCGTGATCATCGAACACGACATCGAGGTCGTGTTCGACATTTCCGACGACATCATCGTCATGGCGCTGGGCACCGTGCTGGCGCGCGGCACGCCGGCCGAGATTTCCGAAAACGCCGACGTGCGCGCGGCCTACCTGGGGGATGACGATGCTTGAGCTGAACGCCGTCCACGCCCATTACGGCAAGGTCCACGTCCTGCAAGGGACGTCGCTGCAGGTGCAATCCGGCGAAGCGGTCGGGCTCCTGGGCCGCAACGGCGTGGGCAAAACGACGACACTGAAAACCATCATGGGCCTGGTCAAGGCGACCGGCGGCGAGATCATGTTCGACGGCCGCAACCTGACCGATATCGCACCGCATACCATTCCCGGCACCGGGATCGGTTATGTGCCGCAGGGGCGGGGCATCTTCCCCTCGCTGTCCGTGAAGGAGAATCTGGAGATCGGCCTGACCAAGACGCCGCCGTCGCAGGTCTTTGATTACGTGTTCGACCGTTTTCCCCGCCTCAAGGAACGCCTGAGCCAGCCCGGCGGAACGCTGTCCGGCGGCGAGCAGCAGATGCTCGCCATCGCGCGATGCCTCGTCATGCAGCCCAGGCTGCTGATCCTGGACGAGCCGACCGAGGGCATCATGCCGATCCTGGTCCAGGACATTCGCCGCGAGATCAAGGCGGTCAACGACGCCGGCATGTCGATCCTGCTGGTTGAGCAGAACATCAAGACGGCGCTTCGCCTGTGCTCGCGCATCTACATCATGGAGAAGGGGGCCGTCGTGCATCAGGCCGCCGCCCAGGACCTTAAAGACGATAAGGAGACCCTGCACCGATATCTCGGGGTCACCGTTTAACAACCGCCGATGAAGGCGGGGCTTCACGACGATCCGTCACAACCCAGCTGGAGACAGAACAATGACCAAAGACGTGAAATCGAAGCCGGCCAAGGCGCCCCGTTCGGGCCAGACCCGGCGATCCTTCCTGCAGACCGCCCTGGCGGGGGGTGCCGCCGCGACGACGGCTTATTTCGGCATCACCCATAACGCCTTCGCCAAGGCATCGGGCCCCATCGTGATCGGCCATCAGTGCGAACTGACCGGCGGGTTTTCGTCCTGGGGCTACTGGCATGACAAATGCGCCCAGGCCGCGGTCAAGGTGATCAACGAAGGCGGCGGCATCGCCGGGCGCAAGGTCGAACTGGCCGTCGCCGACACGGAATCGAACCCGGCCGCAGGTGCGCGCAAGCTGCGCTCGCTGATCCAGCGGCAGAAGGCATCGTTCGTCGTCGGCTCCGTCCACTCGGGCATCATGCTGGCCTCGATCCCCATCGCGACGGAATTGAAGACGCCCTATTTCTCGGCCGGTGAGGCGACCGAGGCGACGGGCTCCAAGGGCTCGCGCTACAGCTTCCGTACGGGCACCGACACCTATGCCCTGGCCGCTGCCGGGGTGCCCTGGGCGATGGAAAACCTGGGCAAGAACTGGACCATGATCTTCCCCGATTATGCCTGGGGCCACAGCCATCACCAGGAACACCGCAAGCTGATCGAAGCCGCCGGCGGCAAGGTCAACGACCCGATCGCCGTGCCGCTCGGCACCAAGGACCTGGTGCCCTACCTGGCGCGCATTCCGGAAGAAACGGAAGTCTTGTTCTCGGTGTTCTTCGGGGCGCTCTCGGTCGCGTTCTACACGCAGTCCAAGTCCATGCGCCTGGACGAAAAGATGAAGATGTATTCCGTGTCCGGGACGATCGAAGCGATCGACCCCCGCGACATCAACGGCGCCACCGAAGGGGTCTACTTCCTGGAGAACTTCCCGCGGCCCCTGGAATTCAAGAACGACGAATACCACGCCAAGTTCATCGAGATGATGGGCGTCGATCCGGTCTATGCGAAGGACGACAAATCCGGAAAGGTCATGGCCAAAAGCCATGCCTGGCAGAGCTACGAAAACTTCTTCGCGCTCAAGGCCGCCATCGAGGCTTCCGGCTGGCAGAGCGATAAGGACACCCCCGGTGTGATTGAAGCGCTCGAAGGCCTGAAGATGGAGAATTCCCTGGCCCATCCGCAGGGAACCAAGATCCTGCGCGCCGAGGACCACAGCGGTATGATCGACTGCTACATGAGCCGCGTCGAAGACTCCAAGTTCGTCCTCAAGAAGCACATTCCCCGCGAGGACCTGATGGCGAAACTACCGCCGCGCTACGACTTCCGCACGCACAAGCTCTAGTCCACGCCTGCGGTACCTGAAACCCCGCAAGGGACCGGCCGTCTCCACCCGCGTTTTTCTCCCCGCGCCACAGGGAGACGGCCGGCGCACCCTTGCGACAACACGAGACCGAATATGAACCAGAAAATCACGGTCGCGGCGGCCCATTTGGCGCCGGTCTACCTCGATGCCCGCGCAACCGTCGACAAGGTTTGCGACTACATCCACAAGGCGGCGGCGGAAGGCGTGCAGTTGATCGCCTTTCCGGAATCCTTCGTGCCCGGATTTCCCGTGTGGCCGGCACTGGCGGCGCCGATCCATAACCACGACCTGTTCAAACGGTTCGTCAGCCAGTCGATCCGCGTGCCGGGACCGGAAATTCTCAAGATCTGCTCGGCCGCGCGCGACACGGGCATGATCGTGTCGATCGGCATCAGCGAGTCCACGGACCGCAGCGTCGGCTGCATCTGGAACACCAACCTGCTGATCGGGGCCGACGGCTCAATCCTCAACCATCACCGTAAGCTGGTTCCCACGTTCTATGAAAAGTTGGTGTGGTCGAACGGCGACGGCGCGGGCCTGCGTGTGGTCGATACGCCGCTTGGGCGCATCGGCGCGCTGATTTGCGGCGAGAACACGAACCCGCTGGCGCGCTTCAGCCTGATCGCCCAGGGCGAACAGATTCATATTTCCAGCTATCCGCCCGTATGGCCGACCCATGAGCCGTCGGCCAATGATCGCTACGATCTGGCGTCGGCCAACCGCATCCGCGCGGCGGCCCATTCGTTCGAAGGCAAGGTGTTCAACATCGTCTGCGCCGCGCGCCTGGACGACACAGCCTACGAGATCATTTCCCAGATCAACGGCGATGCGCTGCGCATCGTCAAGGAATCGCCCCCAGGTGTGTCGATGATCGTGGGGCCCAGCGGCCTGGCCATCACCGAAAGTTCGAAGGACGAGGATCAGTTGCTGATCGAACAGATTGATCTGGACGACTGCATCGTGCCCAAACAGTTCCATGACGTGTCCGGATACTACAACCGTTACGACGTGTTCGGGCTGACCGTGCGGCGGCGCGACCAGGCGCCGGCCCAGTTCGACGATATCGGCGGGGAAGGGCGCGCCGTGCCGTTTGCGGCCCTCGAAGCCGGCGCCCTGGAGGACGAAGCCGCGGCAGGGTAAAGTCTTCCCGTCATTCCTGGAGAACCGTTCCGTGACCAAGCAGGCACCTAAACCGCGCGCCTATGCCTCGGAGTTGTCCCGCTTCGATTGGGACGACATCGCGTTGTTCCTGGCCCTGGTGCGTCACCGCTCGCTCAGCCATGCGGCGCGCTCATTGTCGCTGACCCATTCCACCGTCGGGCGGCGGATCAAGACGCTGGAGGCGGCGCTGGGCGCCAAGCTGTTCGAGCGCACCCCGGGCGGCTTCCTGCTGACCGACCGGGGCGAAGACCTGTTGCGCGAGGCCGAGGGCATCGAGGCCCATGTCGCCCAGATCGCCGCGACCTTTAGCGGCGAGACGGCCGAAGTCAGCGGCACCATCCGCGTCGCGACCATGGAGGCCCTCGGCAGCCTGTACCTGGCGCCGCGCATGCTGGGGCTGTACGAGCAACATCCGTCGATCAACGTGGAACTGGTCACGGCCTCCCATTGGGTCAATCTGTCGAAGCGCGAGGCCGATGTTCTGATCAGCTTTCCGCGACCCAGCGGCCATCGCATCACCAGCGAAAAGATCGGCGAGTTCGCGTTGTTCCTCTACGCGTCCAAGGACTACCTGGACCGCTACGGCCGCCCGCAGACGATCGTAGACCTGAAAAATCATCGGTTCATCGACTATATCGACGAACTGGTGGCGATCCCGGCGGTGCGGTGGATGTCGGATGTGCTGCGTGACCAGAACATCGTGTTCCGGTCGACCAGCCTGGTCGCCCAGTATCACGCGGCGGCGGCGGGCATGGGCATTTCCATGCAGCCGACCTTCGTCGCCGATCAGGATCCGCGCCTGGAACGGGTGCTGGCGGACCGGCTGTGCGTGAAGCGGGATTTCTGGCTCAGCATCCACGACGATCTGGAACACATCCCGCGCATCCGCAACGTGCACAATTTCCTGAAAACGCTGATTGAGGACAACGCGGAATTCCTTAATGGCGGGCTAGACGCGGCAGCCGCCATAAATCTGGATCAGTCACCCAGATAGCGCGACCCCGCCGGCACGCAGCTTCGCGGCACCGTGACCTCGATCTCACCCAGCAACAGGAACGACAAGGTCTTGCCGTGCTNNAGATATTCGGATCAATCCACCAGATAACGCGACCCCGCCGGCACGCAGCTGCGCGGCACCGTGACCTCGATTTCCCCCAGCAGCAGGAACGACAGGGTCTTGCCGTGCAGGTCCTGGGTCAGGGCGGAATTGACGCCGCCTTCCAGGGCGTCGTCGATCACGAAATTGAGCGCGTTCAGGTTGGGCAGCACGTAGCGCGTGACTTGGGTCGCACCCTTGTGACGGAACAGGTCCAGCACCTTATCCTCGGTCACCTGATCGCACAGGTAGGCGAAGGCGTCGGGCAAGTAGGCGACGACGGAGATGTTGGAGCGGTTGCCCTTGTCACCGGCGCGGCCATGGGCCACGGCGTGAAGGGGCAGGGTTAGAGTATCGCTCATGCCGTCACCTCTTCGGCCTTTGCCTGGGCCTCGACCGGGCCGCGCGGCACCAGGACCGAGGCCGTGTTGACCTGTCCGGTGACGGAACAGCGGTAGCCGCCGCCCCCCGCCGGGCCGGAGCAGAACAGGCTCAGCACCTCGTCGTTCACGTATTGCGCGGTGGCCTTGTCGTCCGTGCGCACGGCGGCGCGCAGGCGGTATTCGCCGTCGAGCGGCATGTTGGCGCCGCGCTGGCGGTCGGAGGCGTCGTTGTCGAAGGCCGCACCCGCGCCCACGATCTCGACCCGCACGGGGTCTTTGACGCCGCGGCTGGTCAGGCGCTTGCGCACGATGTCGGCGGCCAGATTGGCGCGGGCCAGTGCATTGGGCCCGGCGTAAGTCAGTTCGGCCTCACCCAGCCAGCCGCCGTCGGCGGAGACGGTCACCTTCAGGGTTTCCGGCGGCGGATGGCCCTTGGCGCCCAGGACGCGCACCCGGTCCTTGCCGTCATCGGCCAGGGTCACGCCGGTGACGTCCAGCGCCACGTCGGGCGTGAGGTAAGCCGCCGGGTCGTGCATTTCATACAGGATCTGTTCCGTCACCGTGGCCTTGGTCACCAGGCCGCCCGTGTTCTCGGCCTTGGTGATGACGATGGAGCCGTCGGCGCTAATCTCGCCGATGGGGAATCCCAGTTCGTCCATGCCCGGCACGTCCTTGAAACCGGGGTCGCAGAAATATCCGCCCGTGACCTGACCGCCGCATTCCAGCAGGTGGCCCGCCAGGGTTCCGGCGGCGAGGCGGTCCCAGTCGTCTTCGGTCCAGCCGAATTCATGGATCAGCGGACCCAGCACCAAGGCCGCGTCCGTCGTCCGCCCGACCAGCACGACATCGGTGCCAAGGGTCAGGGCTTCGGCCACGGGCCGGGCGCCCAGATAGGCGTTGGCGGCGACGATTTCCTTGCCCTGGATGGTCACGCCTTCGATGGTCGGCAGGCCGGCGACGTCCTCGGCCGTCA
>DNMS01000108.1:11235-12936 GCA_003488105.1 Rhodospirillaceae bacterium | reverse complement strand
GTCGACAAGGGGGCGCGGAAAAGCAACCCGGAGCGCACAGAGGGGGAAATGAAGCGCCTAGGCCGCAACCCAGCCGGCCAGCGGCTCCGCCAGATTTTCCCAAGGCAGATACCCCGCCGTGACCAGCATGGCCTTCTGGTCCTCGACGGCGAGCAGGGTCGGAAACCCGGTGATGCCGGAGCTTTGCGCGAACCAGAAATCGCCCTGGGTTTCTTCACGCATGTCGGGGGAGGTCAGCAGGGCGAAGAATTCGTCGCGGTCGAAACCGAACTCGCCGGCGATATCGGCAAGCACGGCTTCCTTCGCCGTGTCGCGGTTATCGACATAGAACGCGCGGTGCAGATGGGCCAGGAACGGCAATGCCCGGGATTCGTCGATCTTGCGCGCCGTGACGACGGCGCGGCAGGCCGGTTCCGTGTCGTAGACGAAAGTGTCCTGATCGAAAAAGGCGAAGTCGAAGGGCTGACCCGTGGCGTCCTGCACATGATGCCAATGGTCGCGGATGTAATCCTTGTCCTTGCCGCGCATGGGATGGACCGTGCCGGGACGTAGCCCGCCGACCATGACCCGCACGGGCGCCTCGGCACCAAACGATTCGGCGACCTTATCGATGACCGGGGAAAAGCCCCAGCACCAGGAACACATGGGGTCGGCGACATAAAGGAAATGCTTGCTCATCATCCCGAAGTCTAACGCCCACCGCCGTCTGCGCCAAACGGACGCCGCCGGATATTGCTCACTTCGCCGTGAGCACCGCCTTCATCAGGCCGGGAAAACGCTTGTCCAGTTCCTTGCGGCGCAGGGAGTTCATGTGCACGGTGCCGTCGTTGCGCGTCCACACCAGACCAGCCTCGCGCAGCACCCGGAAGTGATGAGACATGCTCGATTTCGGGCGGCCGCCGTCCAGGGCGTTGCAGCTCGCCTCGCCCTCATCCGCCAGGCGGCGGACGATGTCCATGCGCACCGGGTCGCTGAGAGCATGCAGCAGATGCTCCAGCGTGACGGCGTCGATCTCCGGGTGTTTGAACGGTCGCATGATGATTTTGTAACACGCAAATTTCGGTATTGCTATTGTTCGAAATTTATCGAACTATAGAACTAACGGCGATACAGCCAACCCCCACTCATTTACGGAGTTTCCCCATGTCGACCCTGTTCGATCCCTTTACCCTGAAAGACGTCACCCTGCGCAACCGCATCGCAGCGTCGCCCATGTGTCAGTATTCCGCCGTGGACGGCATGCCCAACGACTGGCACCGCGTCCATGTGCCCGCCCTGGCCCGGGGCGGCGCCGGATTGGTCATCGTCGAGGCCACCGCCGTCTCGCCCGAAGGCCGCATCACCCCCGGCTGCACGGGCCTTTGGAACGACGCCCAGGCTGAGGCCCTGGCCGCCGTCGCCCGCGAGATCGAGGCGGCGGGTTCCGTGCCCGGCATTCAGATCGGCCATGCCGGGCGCAAGGCCAGCGCCAACCGCCCGTGGGAAGGCGATGACCACATCGCCGCGGACGATCCGCGCGGCTGGGAAACCATCGCCCCCTCGGCCATCGCCTACGGCGGGGGCCTGCCCAAGGTGCCCCGCGCCATGACCAAGGCCGACATCGACCGCGTGCGGGGGGATTTCGTCGCCGCCGCCAAACGCGCCCGCGACGCCGGGTTCAAGTGGCTGACCCTGCATTTCGCCCATGGCTATCTGGCGCAA
>DNMS01000108.1:8592-11082 GCA_003488105.1 Rhodospirillaceae bacterium | reverse complement strand
TTGCCCACGGTTATCTGGCGCAAAGCTTCTTTTCCGCTCATTCCAATCAGCGCGACGACGAATACGGCGGCAGCGCCGAAAACCGGGGCCGGTTCCTGGTCGAAACCCTGGCCGCCGTGCGCGAAGTCTGGCCGGAAAACCTGCCGCTCACGGCCCGGTTCGGGGTCATCGAATTCGATGGCCGGGACGAGGAAACCCTGACCGAATCCATCGCCCTGGTGAACCGGTTCAAGGAAGCGGGCCTGGATTTCATCGACGTCAGCATGGGCTTCTCGTCGCCAGAGGCGAGCATCCCCTGGGGCCCCGCCTTCCTGGCGCCGGTCGCCGAACGGGTGCGCCGGGAAACCGGCCTGCCCGCCGCGACCAGTTGGTACATCAGCCAGCCGGCCCAGGCGGACCAGATGATCCGCGACGGCCAGGTCGACCTTGTCATGCTGGGGCGGCCGCTGCTGGCCAACCCGCACTGGCCCTACATGGCGGCACAGGAATTGGGCGTGGACAATCCGGCCTGGGCGACCCTGCCGGCCCCCTACGCCCACTGGCTGGCCCGCTACCGGGCGGCCTGACCGGCGGCGCGAGGGCTCGCGAAACGGCCCGGTCGGTGTATGGTGCGGGCAACAACTGCCCGCCCGCACCGCCCGAGGCCGACCATGAAGATCACCGCCGTCCTGGAACGGACCCTGCCGATTTCCCGCTACGCCGATCCGGCGATCCCGCCGGGCGGCCTGGACACCAGCGCCGTCGCCGTGGTGACGGACTTGGTGCGGAACGGAGAGCCTGTCGTGGGATACGGCTTCGCCTCCATCGGGCGCTTCGCCCAGGGCGGGCTGATCCGCGACCGCTTCGCCCCGCGCCTGTTGGCGGCAACGGACCTGGGGGATGCGGCAACCGGCGGCCCCGACCCGGACCGCGCCTGGGCCGCTATGATGACAGGTGAAAAACCCGGTGGTCATGGCGAGCGCAGCGTCGCCGTCGGCGCCCTGGACATGGCGATTTGGGACGCGACGGCCAAGGCGGCGAACCTGCCGCTTTGGCGTTATCTCGCCCGCCGCCTGGGCCGCGACGAGGCTCTGGCTGCGGCCCCCGTACCCGTTTACGCCGGGGGCGGCTATTACTACCCCACGGACGACCGGGAGCGGCTGAAAAACGAAATGGCCTCGTTCCGGGATGCCGGCTACACCCACGCCAAGATCAAGGTCGGCGCGGCAGGGCTGGCGGAAGATCTAGCCCGCGTTGAGGTCGCCGCCGACGTCCTGGACGGGGCCGGCAACTTGGCGGTGGATGCGGTCTACAGTTACGGGCCGGAACAGGCCATGGCGGCAGCAGAGGCGTTCCAATCATTGGGTCTTATGTGGTTCGAGGATATCTGCGATCCCTTGGACTTCACTCTACTGGCCCAGGTGGCGGCAGCTTACGCCCCTCCTATCGCGGCGGGCGAAGGGAATTTCGGAGCCGCGGATGCACGCAACCTGCTGCGTCACGGTGGTCTGCGGGCGGACCGGGATATCCTGTTGTTCGATATCGCCCATTGCTACGGCCTGCCGGAATATATCCGCATGATCGAACTGGCCGAGGGCATGGGCTGGAACCGGCGGTCGTTCTGGCCCCATGGCGGGCATCTGTTCACCCTGCATGCCGTGGCGGCCCTGGGCCTGGGCGGGGCCGAGGTCAACCCCCACAACTTCCAACCCTTCGGCGGGCTGACCGACGATGGAATTGTGACCGACGGTCACGTAACGCCGCCGGAACTGCCCGGGATCGGGTTCGAGGGCCGAGCAAATCTGGCTGACCTGTTCGCCGATCTAGTCAGGCGCGGCGCCTAGGCCAGCCTGGCAATCGCGGCCTCTGTTTCCGCCGCCAGCCGAGCCATCAGTTCCGCCGCCGTCTGGCGCCGGGACAACCCCACCCCTTGCCCCGCCCAAAGGGACAGCAGGCCCGCGTCGCCGGCCTTTGCCGCCGCCGTGCGCATGGGCCGGGTCAGGGCGTTCTGCCATGGAAAGGGCAGCGGTGCGGCTTCCGCCCCGTCGCCTTCCATCATCGCCATGAAGCGATTCTCGATGCCGCGGGCGAAGCGGCCGGAAAAGGCCTGGGTAATGCGCGTCTGTTCGGGTTGGGCGGACAGCAACGCCATCTTGTAGCAGTCAGGCGTGCCGGCCTCGTCACAGGTCAGAAAGGCCGTGCCCATCTGCACCGCCTGGGCGCCGAGCGCCAGGGCCGCGGCGATGCCCCGCCCGTCCATGATCCCGCCGGACGCGACCACGGGCACGGAGACGGCGTCGACGACCTGCGGCACCAGGGCCATGGTGCCGATCATCGCCGCCTCGAAGGATCCCGCGAAGGTGCCGCGATGGCCGCCGGCTTCGCCGCCCTGGGCAACCACCGCGTCGACCCCCAACCGTTCCAGGGCGACCGCCTCCGCCGGGGTCGTCGCCGTCCCCATGACGAAGGTGCCCCGCGTCTTGAGCGCCGCGATCGCCTCGGACGGGATCG
>DNMS01000108.1:482-8442 GCA_003488105.1 Rhodospirillaceae bacterium | reverse complement strand
GAAGCTGAACACCTTGGCGCCGCTGTCGAGTGCCACGGGAAAGGTTTTTTCGAACGGATCCGTCATGGTTTCCGGCAGCACCGGTTCCGGCGCGTCCACATCCGCGCCCGCGCGCTGGACGGCGGCGACGGTGGTCTCCGCGTCGTCGGGAAGCGACGGCACCGGCTGCGGCGCGAACAGGTTGACCCCGAAGGACCGGTTGGTCTGGCCGCGGACCTTGTCGACAGCTGCTCGGAGGGCCTCCGGCGTTAGATAGGTCGCGCCCATGGATCCCAAGCCGCCCGCCTCGGACACGGCGACCACCAAGTCCGGCGTGTCGCTGCCGCCGGCCATGGGGGCCTGGATCACGGGCAGGGTCATGCCCAAACGGGTCATCAGGGGGGTCTGGGCGGGCATGGTGGTCCTCCGGCGGTGGATAGGGGTGACCAAGATTACCCCCGCATCCCGCGCGTCGGAAAACGGTTTCCCGCGATAGGCGTTATCTCGCCGGCAGATACCTATTCGGCGGCGGCGCGGACCGGATACAAATGATTCATGAAGGCCGCCATGGCCGGCGCGCGATAGCCGTCCTTGCGGCGGATGAACAAAGTCGTCACCCGGCCCTCGCGGGCGGGCAGCGCGTGCAGGCGCACGCGGCCCCGCTCCGCCGCATCACGGGCGATGCCGCGCGGCAGCAAGGTCACGCCCAGGCCGGCGGCGGCGCAGCCCAGAATGGTTTCAATGGTGCCGAATTCCAGAATACGCAGGCCGGTCACGCCGCGCGCGGCCAGGATTTCCTCCAGCTTGCGTCGGTATGAGCATCCGGCGCGCAGAACCACGATCTTGACCTCGCCCAGGGCGGTCAGGTCGCGCAGATCGGCGACCCCCGGGGCGGTAACCGCGACCAGGTCCTCGTGAAACGCGGTCTCCGCAACAAGATCCGGGTGATCGACCGGCCCGCAGACGAAGGCCCCTTCGACCCGGCCTTCCAAGACGTCGTCGATCAGTTCCGCCGTGGTGCCCGTGCGGATCGCCAGATCGACCCCGGGATGGGCGGCCGCGAAGCCGGTCAGGACCGGCGACAGATGCAGAGCCGCCGTGGTTTCCAGGGACCCGATGACCAGATCGCCCTGCGGCACGCCGTCGTCGGCGACCGCGCGCCGGGCATCGGCCATCAGCCGCGCCGCCGCCTTGGCGAAGGGCAGCAGGTGTTCCCCCGCCGGCGTCAGACGCACGCCCCGGGAATGGCGTTCGAACAGGGCAGCACCCAGGCCGTCCTCCAACAGGCGCACGCGCGCGGTCACGTTGGACTGCACGGTGTGCAGTTCCGCCGCCGCGCGGTTCATGGCGCCGGTGCGGGCGACCGCCTCGAAAATACGGAGATCGGAAAGCTCCATGGCAGATTACTCATAAATTGAGATAACTAATTTCTTTTAATATCACTTTTAAAGATATCAAGATAATTCCGGCAGACAACCTTCCATAGACGGCAGATGCGCCAGGAAATTAGGACTGAAATTTTCACTTGTGCAATTGATAATCATTTGCATATGTTGTCGACAATCAACCCCTGCGGCAGGAAACGGCGCGCATCGGCAAGCCAGCCTTCATGCGCCCCCTGTCCGGCCTACCGGAGACACACGCACCGATGTGCGACCTTTGCGGCGACGACGATCTCCACCTGCACGCCACGGCGCGGCGCAAGCGGCTGTGGGAAATGACCGCCGGATGGCACTGCTCAATCCTGGGCACCTGCCTGACCCTGGCCGATCTGCGCGCCCTGGCCCGCAAGCTGCCCCTGAAAATCCGCAAAGACTTCCCCATCGACTATCAGCTTCACGGTTTTTTCGTGAAGGAAGCCGACCAGCCGGGCCGCGCGGCCAAGCTGCTGACCAAGCTGCTGGACCGCAAGCACGCGGCGGCGATCCGCCGCCTGCGCGGGATCAAGGACGCCAAGGGCCTGGAAGACGCCTGGGTCGAGGCCATGGCCGCCGGCGACATTCCCGGCCCCTACTGGGCGATTCTCAGCCACCCCGCCGCGACCACGGAATTGTCGGAACGCATGTTCGCCGATGTCCACATGCTGTCGCATCTGGTCGGCGCCTCCAACCGGGGCGACATCCGCCGCCTGACCGACCTGGAAGAGGAAAACGCCGGCCTGCGCGACAAGCTCGCCAAGCAGCAGAACCATCACCGCCAGCGCCTGGACGAAAAGGAAAAGCAGATCAACGCGCTGCGCGACCAGCTGCATCACGATCCCGAGCGCGCCATCCGCATCGCCGCCCCGCAAACGCTGGACGGTGACGGCGCCTGTGCCTCCGTCCCGGCCCTGCAGGGCGAACTTCGCCACATGGAAATCCGCGCCGCCCAGGCCGACACCACCCTGCGCGGACAGCGCAGCCGCATCGAGGAACTGTCCCGCCTGGTCGACAGCCTGCTCGACGAGAACCGATCCCTGGAAACGGCCCTGGTCCGCGAACGCGGCACCGGCCCCGCCGGCGACGATTGCGACACCTCCTGCCCCTTCGATCTCGGTGGGCGCAGCCTGCTTTACGTCGGCGGCCGGCAGCAGACCGTGCACCGCCTGAAATCCCTGGTCGAGGCCTGGAACGGCCATTTCCTGCACCATGACGGCGGCCTGGAGAAATCCATCAACGAATTGGCGGGTGCGGTGGTCAAGGCCGACGCCGTGGTGTTCCCCACGGACTGCGTCAGCCATGACGCAGCGCTTCAGGTCAAGCGCCTGTGCCGCCAGACCATGAAGCCGTTCGTGCCGCTGCGCAGTTCGGGCGTCGCCTCCTTCGTCGCCGGCCTGCGCCACGGGCTTGAAAGCTTCGACGCCGCGACCGGCGCGGACTAACCCCATGCGCGCCTTCGCCGAACCGTCGACCTTCATCGAACTGCCGTTCGGCGAGCAATTAATGCTGTGGGCCATGCGGCTGTGGATGCGCGGTCTGCGCGACGGCACGTCGGATCAGACGATCCTCGGCACCGGGTTCAAACTGGCCGGGGTGCCCGCCGCCCATCCGGCGTTGGACGGCTTGATGACCGTCATCACCACCGCCGCGACCGCCCCCATCGATATCCGCTGCCCCCATTGCCCCGACATCAGCGACGACGAACACCTGTTGATGGACGTCGTCGCCGGCCTGCAGTCCCCGGGCCGCGGCGGCAGCACCCTGTTCGCTTGCCGCCTACCCCCGGCGGCGCGGCGCAGCGGGATGGAGCTGGCGGGACGTCTGGCCACCGTGTTTTCCGGCGCGGGACTGATGATCCGTCCGCGCGGACCGGCCCTCGGCCCCGGAAAATCCACGATTCACTGACCGGTTTTCACCGCCTCATACGTCTTACTTTATAGCCCCCCCTGCGGGATCAGCCGCCATGGCGGCTCAAGAACACACAACACCAAGGAGAACCCCATGAAACACTTCACAACCGCCCTTGCCGCCGGCTGCATGTTGGCGGCCACGGCGTTCGGCACGGCGCCCGCCCGCGCGGCGGACCCGGCAAAGGTGCTCGACACCTATGCCGATATCGCCCACGCCATGTACGAGGACGCCCTGATTGCCGCGGAAACCCTTCAATCCGCCGTTGCCCAGCTGGTCGCGTCACCCTCGCGCGCGTCTCTGCTACGCGCCCGCGCCGCCTGGATCGCCGCGCGCCAGCCCTACCAGCAGACCGAAGGCTTCCGCTTCGGCAACGCCGCCGTCGATGACTGGGAAGGCAAGGTCAACGCCTGGCCGCTCGACGAAGGGCTGATCGACTACGTGGACACCTCCTACGGAAAGGACTCCAAGGACAATCCCTATTACACCGCCAACGTGATCGCCAATCCGTCCCTGCGCCTGGGCGGCAAGACCATTGATGCGTCCAAGATCACGCCCGAGCTGATCTCGGGCACGCTGCACGAGGTCGATGGCGTCGAAGCCAATGTCGCGTCGGGCTATCACGCCATCGAATTCCTGCTGTGGGGCCAGGACCTGAACGGTACGGGCCCGGGTGCGGGCAACCGGCCGCACACGGATTTCGACACCAAGAACTGCACCCACGGCAATTGCGACCGCCGGGCCCAATACCTGACGGCGGCGACGGAGCTCCTGATTTCGGACCTCAAGGACATCGTCGGCCAATGGGCCCCCGGTGGCGCCGCGCGCGCCGCCGTGACCGCCGACAAGGCCAAGGGTGTGGGCGCCATCATCAAGGGCCTGGGCAGCCTGTCCTACGGCGAGCTGGCCGGTGAGCGCATCAAGCTCGGCCTCATGCTCCACGATCCCGAGGAAGAGCATGATTGCTTCTCCGACAACACTCACAATTCCCATTACTTCGACCAGGTCGGCATGATGTCCATCTATGCCGGCCGCTATGCCCGCATCGACGGCTCCGTCGTCCAGGGGCCGAGCCTGGCCGACCTGATCAAGACCAAGGACGCCAAACTGGCTGCCAAGATCGACGCGGCCCTGGGCGCCACCCTGACCCACATGCAGGTTATGAAGGACATGGCCGACCGCCGCGTCATGGCCTATGACCAGATGATCGGCGAAGGCAACGCCGCCGGGAGCAAGATCATCCAGGATGTGGTCGATGGTCTGGTCGCGCAGGCCAAGGCGATCGAGAGCGCGATGGCGCCGCTGGGCCTTTCCGGCGTGTCCTTCGAAGGCTCCGACAGTCTTGACAATCCGTCTGCCGTGTTCAAATAGCAGGGGGGAGAACGGGCGGCGGTTTCCGCCCTCCACCGGAAACCGCCGCCTGCTCCGCCCCGGCCACAGACGGCCACCCGCAGCCTGACCAAGGATACCTGCCCAAGATGTTTCCGGCCGCCCGCTGGACCAGCGTTGCCGCCATGGTGGTCTTAGCCGCCGGCGCCCCCGCTGCGTCCGGCGAGAGAGAACGGGCAGTCGTGAAACCGGCCACGGACTTCACCAGGGCCGAGACCTACGAAGCGATGCAGGGCGGGGCCGCGACCTCGCAAAAGGCCGCCAACGCCGACGCCTTCTCCCACGCATCCGCCAATCTGCCGTTTTCCCGGGAACTGGATTTCAAGGTCGGCAACGGGTTCTTCCGCCGGCTCTGGGTCTCCGCCCCGGCGTCGACACGGTCCGCCGACGGCCTGGGCCCCCTGTTCAATGCCCGGTCCTGCCAGCGCTGCCATCTGAAGGACGGGCGCGGCCATCCACCCCAGGCCAACTGGCCCGACGACAGCGCCGTGTCCATGTTCCTGCGTCTGTCGATCCCGCCGCAGAGCGACGCGCAAAAAAGGCTGCTGGCCGAATTGCGCGCCCCCGTCATCGCCGAGCCGACCTACGGCACGCAGTTGCAGGACTTCGCGGTCCAGGGCATCGACCCGGAAGGCCGCATGCACATCACCTATACGGAACAACCGGTCACCTTGGGCGACGGCACGGTGGTCAGCCTGCGCCGCCCGGCCTACACGGTCACCGACCTCGCCTATGGCACCCTCCACCCCCTGGCCATGATGTCGCCCCGCGTCGCCACGCCGATGATCGGCCTGGGCCTTCTGGAAATGATCGACGAAGCCGACATCGTCCAGGGCGCCGACCCGGACGATGCTGACGGCGACGGTATTTCCGGCCGCGTTCAACGGGTCTGGGACCGGGAAGCGGGCAAGCCTGCGCTCGGCCGGTTCGGCTGGAAGGCGGGCGATCCGACCGTGCGCCAGCAGTCGGGCCATGCCTTCGCCGGCGACATCGGCATTTCCAACCCGGTTGTCCGCGACCATTGGGGCGATTGCATGCCGGCGCAGACCGCCTGCCGCATCGCCCCCGACGGCGGCACCACGCCCGATGCCGACAATCCCACCGCCGACGGCATGGAAGCCTCGGAAAAGATCCTGGCCCTGGTCACCTTCTATGCCCGCAATTTGGCCGTGCCCAAGCGCCGCGACGTCGACGCCCCCCAGATCCTGGCCGGCAAGAAGGTGTTCTACGACAGCGGCTGTGCCGCCTGCCATCGGCCCAAGTTCGTGACCCGCACGGACCCCGCGCGGCCCGAGCATTCCCATCAGCTGATCTGGCCCTATACGGACATGCTGCTGCACGACATGGGTGACGGTCTGGCCGACAACCGCCCGGAGGGCCTGGCCGGCGGCCGCGAATGGCGTACGGCGCCACTGTGGGGCATTGGTCTGACCAAGGTGGTCAGCGGCCATACCTTCTTCCTGCACGATGGCCGCGCCCGCAACCTGCTGGAAGCCATCCTGTGGCACGGCGGCGAAGCCGAGGCCGCCCGGGAAGCCGTTCGAAAACTACCCACAAAGGAGCGGGAGGCCCTGCTCGCCTTCCTGAATTCATTATGACCCCTCACCGTATTCTGTTTCTTCCCGTGGCCGTCCTGACCGCCCTTCTGCTGACCGGCGCCCTGGCGTCTTCCGCGCGGGCCGCCGACGCCATCGACTACGGCGCGGTCAACGCCGCCATCGTCAAGGGTCACCTGCTGCCCCGCTATCACGCGTTCACGGAAAAGACCGCGGCACTTGCCGACGCGGCCGGGAAACTGTGCCCCGGCGTCGCGCCGACGGCGCTGGACGCCGCCCGCGACGCCTTCCATGGCGCGCTGGATGCCTGGCAGGAAGTCGAACACCTGCGCCAGGGCCCGGCAGCGGCGGCGGACACCCATATCCGCGTCAAGTTCTGGCCCGACCGGAAAAGCCTGGTCGACAAGCATCTGGCGCGGCTGATGGCGAACAAGAACGGCGACATTCTGAAAGCGGACAGCTTCGCCCATGTCTCCATCGCCGTGCAGGGCTTTCCCGCCCTGGAACGCCTGCTGTTCGCCACGGACGCCCCCGCGTCCCTGAAAACCGACGACGGGCCGGTGACGCCCTGTGGCGTGGTCCGGGCCATCGCGGTCAATCTGCACGCCATCGCCGCGGACCTGGAAGCGCGCTGGACCAAGGACCCGGCGGCGGGCCGTCCGGCCAAGCGCGTGACCACGGACCTGTTCAACGATCTGGCCACGGGCCTGGGCGCCGTCGCCGAATTGAAGCTGGGCGCCCCCTTGGGATCCGACGGCAAGACCCGGCCGCGCCGGGCGGAAAACTGGATGAGCGACCGCGCCTTGCGCAACGTGATGCACAACCTGGTCGCACTTGAGGACCTGTACGACGGCCTCGCCACGGCCAAGGGCGCCCATATCGGCAAGGGCGAGGACGACCTGATCCGCCACCAGTTCGCCTATCTGATCAAGTCCACGCACGACCTGGGCCCGTCCATCACGGCGGTGCTCAAGACCGAGAAAGGACCGCTCCGCATCAAGGTTCTGAAAAGCGACATCCAGGACCTGCATGAACTGGTCGTCATCAACGTGTCCGAGGCCCTCGACCTCGTCCTTGGCTTCAATTCCCTGGACGGAGACTGATCATGGACATGACACGGCGAACCCTGCTTTCCCTCGGCGCCGGCGGCCTGGCGTTCCTGTCGGCGCCCGCCATCTGGGCCGCCCCGGGCGGTCCCCGATACCTGGGCGTGCGCCGCCTGGGCGACGGGCGGACCGAGCCCTTCCGTTTCGCCGCCTGCGTCGCCGACGCCCATGGCCGCATCCTGCGTCAGGTCGACCTGCCCGCGCGCGGCCACGGCTTCGCCCTTCGTCCCGACGGCATGCTTGCCGTGGCGTTGGCGCGGCGGCCCGGCACCTTCGCCGCCGCCTTCGCCGTCGACGGCGACGGGCCGGCCCGGGTATTCCACGCTCCCGCCGGGCGGCACTTCCAGGGCCATGCGGTGTTCGAGCCCACGGGCCGCCACCTGTTCGCCACGGAAAACGATTACGACAACGCCCGCGGCTGCATCGGCGTCTATGACGCCACCGACGGGTTTAAGCGCGTGGCGGAACTGCCGAGCCATGGGGTCGGCTGCCACGAATTGGTGCTGATGCCGGACGGCCGGACCGCCGCCGTCGCCAACGGCGGCATCCTGACTCATCCAGACAGCGGCCGCGCCAAGCTGAACCTGGGCACCATGGCGCCCAA
>DNMS01000108.1:0-338 GCA_003488105.1 Rhodospirillaceae bacterium | reverse complement strand
GCTGAGCATCCGCCACCTCGCGGTCTTTGACGACGGGCGCGTGGTGTTTGCCTGCCAAGACCAGGGCCCGGCGACGGACGGTCTGACGCTGGTCGGCCTGCATCGGCCCGGATCAGGACGGATCGAAGACCTGAACGCCCCCGAGGCGACGACCATGAACCTCAACGGTTATTGCGGCTCCGTCGCCGTGGACCGAGGCGGGAAGCTGGCGGCGGTCAGCGCCCCGCGCGGCAACCGGGTCCTGTTCTGGAACACCCTGACGGGCGAACTGGCCGGTAATGTGGTGATCGCCGACGGCTGCGGTCTGGCCCCCGGCCCCGCCAACGGCAGTTTCGTGC
>DNMS01000169.1:2918-4241 GCA_003488105.1 Rhodospirillaceae bacterium | reverse complement strand
GTCCAGGTTGTCGGCGTCCTTCAGCCCCAAATCCGAATGGGTCGAGACCACGGCCATGCCGCCGGCGTCGCGGTGGCGCTGGATCAGGGCGCGCAGGCGGTCGGTGGTCTCGGCGTCCAGCGCCGTCGCCGGCTCGTCCAGCAGCCAGATGGCGGCCGGGGCCAGCGCCAGGCGGGCCAGGTTCAACCGCCGTTTCTGCCCGGCGGAAAGAAACCGCGCCGGCAGGTCGGAAAGATGCCCAATGCCGAGCGCATCCAGCGCCGGGGCCACCGCCGTATCGGGATCGCCGCCCATCAGCCCGGCCCAGAAGGCGAGATTCTCCGCCGCCGTCAGGGCCGGTTTCACGGCGTCGAGATGACCGAGATAGCGCAGCCGCAGGCGGTGGGCGTCGGGATCGTCGGCGACGGCGGCACCATTCCAGGACAGGGTTCCCCCGGCCGGCGGCAGCAGCCCCGCCATGAGCCGCAGCAGCGACGATTTTCCCGATCCGTTGGGCCCGGTCAGCACCAGCGCCCCGCCGCTTTCGATCTGGAACGCCAGGCCCCGGAACACGGGCCGCGCACTGCGCAGACAGTCCAGCGATATGCCTTCGAAACGGTTCACGGGGATGACGGTCCTGTCCTGCCGGGCGGGCGTGCCTCTCGATCATAGATACCCCGGACAGGCGCGTGAATACAGGGGCCTCTGGCCGGGCCGGCGACGAAAAAAAGCCGGGCTCTTGGGGAGAGCCCGGCTTTAAGTTCGGCTGGTGCCGATTAAGGGGACCAGAGAGGGGGGTCTCTGGTTAATAGACGAGGAGGTCTATGGTTCCTATTTAGCCCCCGGAATGGGGCGAGATTATGTCCCCAATGTGATCTTTTCTTGTGCCCGCCAAACGCTTGAGATTCCGGGCTTTTCCGGGGGGCGCCTTGGCGATATCCTGATCTCCATGGCAAATTCGCGCCCGTTTGGGGGGCTTCGCGCCGCCCCGGTCCTGCTGTTGCTGCTGTTCCTGGCGCCCCTGTTCGCGCGCCCGGCGCTGTCGGCGGAACGCGATGACGCGGCCTTGGTCGCGGCCTTGCGGGCGGGCGGCCATGTCCTCTATTTCCGCCATTCGGCCACGGACTGGACCCAGAACGATCAGGTGCAACAGGCCGGCGACTGGCAAAGCTGCGACGGGGCCAAGATGCGCCAGTTGTCGGACGCGGGGCGGATGACGGCGCAGCTGATCGGCCTGGCCATCCGCACCCTCGCCATTCCCGTGGGCGGGGTGCTGTCCTCGGAATACTGCCGCGCGGCGGAAACCGCCCGCCTGATGGGCCTGGGCGACGTGCGCACCACGTG
>DNMS01000169.1:0-2780 GCA_003488105.1 Rhodospirillaceae bacterium | reverse complement strand
GTGCGCACCACGACGGAGATCATGAACCTGCGGGCCCAGGACTTCGTCGGCGGCCATGACGCGGCGGTGAAAAATGCCCGCACCCTGCTGGCCCGCCCGCCGGCGCCCGCCACCAACCGGGTGATGGTCGGCCACGGCAACCTGATGCGCGCGGCGACCGGCCAGTACACGGACGAGGCCGGGGCCGTGGTGGTCCGCCCCGACCCCGGATCGGACCTGGGCTTCGCATTCGTCGCCCTGGTCACGCCCCAGGACTGGCTGCGGCTGGCGGAGGAATTCGCTCTGCGCTGAATTAGAGAAAAGCGCGGCTTAAGAATGCAGGAATCTCTAGCAAATCAGAATGTGCATTCCCGGCAGATGGTTGCTCTGGTTTTTGTTCTGCTACAGGAAGCGGCGGACGGCTTGATTCATCTTCGCTTATCGAGTGTTTTGGTTTGGGAGGGGACGGTTGCCAGGACTCAAGATGCTGTCCGATCTTTTCGTAAAACTGGGGCGCTAAAAACTCTAATTCTTCGATGAACGTGCGTGTTCCTGTGAATCGCCGAGCGCTGTTGCTTGTGAGAGTAATTTCGAAGGCGCGAATGTCGGAGTTTGATGCGCCGTTTTCGATCTTCTTTTGATCTTTCCTGACTTCGCTTAACGAAAGAACTGTATTTGCTGCCCTCGAAGCCCAGACAGCTGAAATATAGACGTCAGGGATCTCAACTTCACGAAGCTGTCTTAGTAACCAATTTATTCGCGAGGAGTTTCTGGCTTTGTCGCGCGGAGCGTCAACTGACATGGAGATGCGAATAGAGCGAGTGTTTACATCTGCTGAAATCATTAATGGTGATGCAGTGTTGGGTATCTCTAAATCGGCCGAGAGAATTCCCCTGCCGCACAGTTCGTGAACTTCATCGGACATGCGTTTGTCCGGATCAGAAACATGCGACCTTGGGAGCCGCACCCCAACTTTGCATGATATTATTCGGGACATAATCAGTGATAGGTCACGGATTTGTTGATGCCATGCTTTGACGATTTCTGCCGCATCCGGTCGGATAATCTTGCCACCTGCTTGAACCTGGGCGACCGCGGTGGACCATTCTTTGGGCATGCTCGTAAACCCAGTCACACCAGCGGAATCGTGAGAGAAAAATCTGATAAATTCTCTCAACAGAAACGCTTGTTCTGGATCCTTAATCGCGGCCTGTTCGTGCAAGAGAAGGGCGTCAGTAAGAACGCCGCTCCAAGAGATGTGGAATAATCCAACTTTTCTTAAGAGGGACTTTTGGACCGCTAGTGGATGGTGTGTGGGAAGCGCAGCGAACTCGTTGGAAATTGTTAGAACAGCGTCAATTCCATTCTCTCTAGCAATTTTTAAATAACGTTCAATTTGCTCAGGTTGAAGATCATTTTTACCGATCTTCGCCTCTACTAAACATGACCACTTTCTGTGTCCTGTGCTGACAACAATGAGACCATCCGGTCGGTCCCGCCGAGGGGAACTGGGGTCGCTCTTAAAGACAATCTCGGTGAATGTATCGACGCTAGTCCTGGTGCCAATCTTTTGTCCCAAAGGGGAAAGCACCGTGTTTGCCAATGGAGGAACGGCAGAAAGGACAGAGAGTAGGATCGAAGACGCTCGTTGCTCTTTTCCAGTTTCTGAAATTACTGGGAACAAGCGGGCGACCTCGCCAGAGGTTAGCGATTCCGGTAATTCCATGAAAGAATCCCCCTATATTCTTAAGATTGAATATTAAGAAGCTTACACGCGACAAGATCACAAGGCCACGCGTAATACGGGTTTCTTTAATATGAAACGATGTACTCAGATAGCTGCGAAATTCAACCCCCCGCCCCCCGCCGATCATCGATCACCTTGCCGTCGTTGGGCAGGCTGCCGGGGGCAACGAACGCGACCCCGCCCTTGAGCTTGCAGGTCGCCTGGATGGTTTCGGCGAGGGCGGCGGCGAGGGCGTCCGGGGCGGGCGGGGCGGTCTCGCACATCAGGGTCATCCGGTCGGCATCGCCCTCGCGCGTCACCACCATGCGGGCACGCTGGATTTCCGGGTGGCGCTTGACGATGTCGGCGATCTGGCGCGGGTGGACGAACATGCCCTTGACCTTGGCGGCCTGGTCGGCGCGGCCCATCCAGCCCTTGATGCGGGTGTTGGTGCGCCCGCAGGGGCTGGCCCCGGCCATCACCGCCGACATGTCGCCGGTGGCGAAACGGATCAGCGGATAGTCGGCATTGAACGGCGTGGTCAGGAGAACCTCGCCGACCTGGCCGGGTTCGACAGGCTCGCCCGTGCCGGGGGTGACGATTTCCAGGATCAGGCCTTCTTCCAGGATCAGGCCTTCGCGGGCGGTCGATTCATAGGCGATCAGGCCGACGTCGGCGGAGGCATAGATGTTATAGGCGTCGATCCCGGCGGCGTCGCAGGCGGCGCGTTGATCGGGCAGGAAAGGCTCCCCGCCGACGGCGGCCTTGGCGAGCGACGACACGTCCGCCCCCGTTTCGGCGGCCTTGTCGAGCAGCACCTTGAGGAACGACGGCGTGCCGCAATAGGCCGTGGGGCGAATGTGTTCGATGGCGCGGACCTGTAGTTCCGTATTGCCGACGCCGGCGGGCACCACGGCGCAGCCAATCGCCTGGGCGCCGCTGTCGACCATCAGCCCGGCCGGCGTCAGGTGATAGGAAAAGCTGTTGTGCAGGACGTCGCCCGCGCGCATCCCGGCGGCGTAAAGTCCGCGCGCCATGCGCCACCAGTCGGCCCCCTGGCCGTCGGCGTCGTAGG
>DNMS01000326.1:4335-4728 GCA_003488105.1 Rhodospirillaceae bacterium | reverse complement strand
AATCACGGAAGGCACATCGCAGGTCGATTGCGACATTCTGGTCATCGGCGGCGGCACGGCCGGCCCCATGGCCGCCTACCGCGCGAAGAAAAAGAACCCCAACGCCAAGGTCATCCTGCTGGAAAAGGCCAATGTGAAACGGTCGGGTGCCATCTCCATGGGCATGGACGGCCTGAACAACGCCGTCATTCCCGGCCATTCGACGCCGGAACAGTATGTGAAGGAAATCACCGTCGCCAACGACGGCATCGTCGACCAGGCCGCCGTCTACAAGTACGCGCAGAATTGCTACGAAATCATTCAGGAACTGGACGGCTTCGGCATCCGTTTCCAGAAGGACGAGAACGGCGACTTCGACGTCAAGAAGGTGCACCACATCGGCACCTACGTGCT
>DNMS01000326.1:863-4198 GCA_003488105.1 Rhodospirillaceae bacterium | reverse complement strand
TGACCGGCAAGGACGGCCGCATCGCCGGCGCCATCGCCGTCAACACCCGCACCGCCGAATTCCTGGTGGTTCGCGCCAAGGCCGTGATCCTGTGCATGGGGGCGGCCGGGCGTTTGGGCCTGCCGACCTCGGGTTACCTGTTCGGGACCTACGAGAATGCCGCCAACTCGGGCGACGGCTACGCCATGGCCTATCACGCCGGCGCCGGGCTCGCGAACCTGGAATGCTTTCAGATCAACCCCTTGATCAAGGATTACAACGGCCCCGCCTGTGCCTATGTGGCCGGGCCCTTCGGCGGCTACACCGCCAACAACGAAGGCATGCGCTTCATCGAATGCGATTACTGGTCGGGCCAGATGATGCAGGAGTTCTACAACGAACTGCAGTCGGGCAAGGGGCCGGTGTTCCTCAAGCTCAACCATCTGGCGGATGAGACCATCGGCGAGATCGAAACCATCCTGCACGAGGTCGAGCGCCCGACCCGCGGCCGCTTCCAGGTCAACCGCAACAACGATTACCGCAACGGCATGATCGAGATGCACATCTCGGAAATCGGCTTCTGTTCCGGCCATTCGGCGTCGGGCGTCTATGTCGATGACAACGCCTGCACCACGGTGCCGGGCCTCTATGCCGCCGGCGACATGGCCAGCGTGCCCCACAACTACATGCTGGGCGCCTTCACCAATGGTGCGGTCGCCGGTGAGCACGCCATCGACTTCGTCAACGAAGTCGACTTCGCCGACATCGACGAAGACTTCATCGCCGCCGAAAAGAAACGCGTGCTGGCCCCGACCACGCGCGAAGACGGCATTCCGCCCAACCAGGTCGAATACAAGACCCGGCGCCTGGTCAACGACTATCTGCAGCCGCCCAAGGTCACGCGCAAGATGCAGCTGGCCCAGGACCGCTTCGCCGAAACCCGCGAGGTCATGGAAAACGAAATGGTCGCGCGCAACGCCCATGAGCTGATGCGCTCCCTTGAGGTCTCGTCGATCATGGATTGCGCCGACATGGCCGCCTTCGCCTCGCTGTTCCGCACGGAAAGCCGCTGGGGCCTGTATCACAACCGCGCCGACTATCCGGAGCGCGACAACGAAAACTGGTTCTGCCACTCGATCCTGTCGAAGGACGCCGCCGGCCAGATGACGATCAAGAAGAAGGACGTCGATCCCTACATCATCCCCATCGATGAGGAAGAGAAAGACGCCTACGACAAGCAGCGGATCAAGGCGCAGGCCTAACCCCCGCCGGACCCGCACCAAGACCATACCCAAGGAGAAATCCGATGCCCCTCGCTGAACAACCCTCATCCGTCCCCGTCGTCGTCGACGAAGGCAAATGCATCGCCGACAAGGGCTGCACCGTCTGCGTCGACGTCTGCCCGCTGGACGTGCTGCGCATCTCGGACGCCACCGGCAAGGCCTTCATGAAGTACGACGAGTGCTGGTACTGCATGCCTTGCGAGGCCGATTGCCCGACGGGTGCGGTCACCGTCAACATTCCCTTCCTGCTGCGCTGACCCAAGGAGCCCGATCCCATGTCCGCATTCGAGCCCTTTGAGCAATTCGACGAAGTCGACGACATCATCGACCGCCTGGAAGACCCCGACCCGGGCACCCGCCGCGTCGCCATCATGGACCTGGCCGATTCAGCCGATCTCGCCGCCGTCGCCCATCTGAAAAAGGCCCTGGCCGACGACGCCCGCGAGGTGCGGTTGCAGATCGCCCTGGCGCTCGGCGAATTCGACGGCCCGGAGACGGCCGAGGCCCTGCTGATCGCGCTGACCGACGCCGACACCGGCGTCGCCCAGGCCGCCGCCGACAGCATGGCGGAACTGAAGGATCCGGCCTCGGCCGACCCGATCCTGCCGTTCGTCGCCCATGAATCAGCCTTCGTGCGCGCCGGCGCCTTGCGGGCCCTGCGTGAACTGAAGCGCCCGGAAAGCCTGAAACCGGCACTGGATGCCCTCGGCGATCCGGAAGCCAGCGTGCGGTCCGAAGCGGTCAGCGTCGTCGGCTATCTGAAAACCGAAGACGCCCTGCCCGCCCTGATGGCGATGCTGAAGGACGTTGACGCCGGCGTGCGCCGCACGGCCGCGGGGGCCTTGGGCTTTTCCGTGACCGCCGCCGCCGCCGATACCCTGGCCCAGGCGTTGAGCGATACGGACTGGCAGGTCCGCGAGGTTGCCGCCGAAACGCTGTGCAAAGTGCAGTCGCCGGGCGCCATTCCGGCCCTGCGCAAGGCGCTCGCCGACGATTACTGGCAGGTCCGGCAGAAGGCCATCCGCTCCCTCGGAAAGCTGGGGGCGGCCGAAGCCATCGACGACATCGCGCCGTCGCTCGACCACGATATTTCCAACCTGCGCAAGGAAGCCGCCGCCGCGATGGGCGAGATCGCCTCGCCCAAGGCCGTGCCCGCCCTCGAAGCCCATCTCGACGACCCCGACCCCGACGTCCGCAAGAATATCCGCTGGGCGCTCGGCCAGATCCGCGCCGAATAGGACAGCGTCCCCTTCAACCGCAACCGGCCCGTTCCCCGTTATGAACCACGTGACCCAAAACATCGTGACCCAGGAAACAACCGCGCTTCCGAAATACGTGGTGGTCCGTGATTGGCTGGCGCGGCGGATCAACACCGGCGACTTTCAGCCGGGGGGGCGGCTGCCGTCGGAACATTCCCTGGTCGCCAGGTTCGGTGTGTCGCGGGTCACCGTGCGCCATGCGCTTGATGCCCTCAAAAAATCGGGCATGGTCGAAAGCCATCAGGGCCAGGGCCATTTCGTGCGCGGCATCAAGGCCGAGCTGGACATGCGGCGGCTGCGCGGATTGGGCGAGGCGCTCGGCCCGAACGGTTTGCAGGCCACGGCGCAATTGCTGGAGCGGGCCGAGATCAAGGCCAACAGCCAAGTCCGTCAGGCCCTGGCCTTGCCGCCGTCGAGCCTTGTCACCCTGGTCCGCCGCCTGCGTCTGGCCAACGCGGCCCCGATCTGTTTCGAGGAACGTTACCTTCTGCCCGAGGTCGGCCGCCTGCTTTCCGACCGCGATCTGGAATCAAGCGACGTCTGCACCCTTCTGGAACAGTCGCGCGGCGTGGCGATGGCGTTCGGCGACGTCGTCATGGACATGGTCAAGGCCGCGCCCAAGCTGGCCCAGCATCTTGAGATCGAACCAGGCGCCACGGTCGTGCGCACGGAACAGATCAACGTCGACGTCAACGGCGTCGCCATCGATTTCTGCATCCGCCACGCCGTCGCCGAGGCCTTTCGATACCGTACCCGGATCGGCCGCTGGTAGCTCTCGGCACCATGCGCCCTCCCACCTTTCCGCACAGCCACC
>DNMS01000326.1:0-664 GCA_003488105.1 Rhodospirillaceae bacterium | reverse complement strand
GGGCATCCGGCAATCGCCGACGATGCCGGTCCCCTGGCGGCGGCGCCGATCCCCATTGCCGCCCCGGCCATCAATCTGCTGCGGCTGGACGGAACCCCGTTTTCCCTGACCGACCGCAAGGACAAGTTCACGCTGATCAACTTCTGGGCGCTGTGGTGCGCGCCTTGCCGCACCGAAATGCCGGCGCTGGCCCGGCTGAAAACCCAAATGGCGGGACGGGGGCTCGAGATTGTCGCCGTGAACCTGGGCGACAAACCGGACGCGGTCGCGCGGTTCCTAAGGCAAGTGGATGTGGGCGAACTGACCATTGCGATGGATCGCCAATCCGCCGTCGGTCGTGCATGGCATGTTCAGGCGCTGCCGGCGACGTTCCTGGTCGGCCCCGACGGCACCATTACCCATGCGGCGGTCGGTGCGCGCGAATGGGCAGCGGAAAAGGTCCTTCGGTGGTTCGAAAAACAGCTTGCGAAGACCGCCCCCTGAGGACTTCCGACCGATCGGGTTTCGGCAACTTGTATCCTCTCGGCAAACATATGAATGATTAAAAAATAACCATGATTATGTTGTCGATTAAAAAAACGCCATATTTTATCCAGATCGACTCAAAATCCGCAAAAATTCGATAATTTATCCTTATATATCAAATAGTTATTTTTATTTTGCA